>CAINMU010000017.1 GCA_903850885.1 uncultured Opitutia bacterium
ATCGGGTAGGGTTGAGCGCCCTCGCTCAACCGCGGCTGACCAAGGGTGGTCAGCCCTACCTATTGCATCCCTTGTCAACTGGCCCACGGGTCAACCGGTCAACTAGTGTCTGCCTCTCTCTCTGGCCCACTGGCCAACCGATCAACTGGTCAACTTGCCTCTGCCTCTCTCTGGTCCCCGGTCTCCGTCGGCTGTTGGCTAATTGTCTTTAAGGTAGGGGCGCCACTGCGTGGCGTCCGTGGGCGGATGGTCTTTGTAGGATCGGGATAGCTTGCCCGTCTCCCCGATAATCGCTCTGCGAACGGACGCGACGCAGTCGCGCCCCTACCCATCGATGTATCGGGTAGGGTTGAGCGCCCTCGCTCACCCGCGGCTGACCAAGGGTCGGGTAGGGTTGAGCGCCCTCGCTCAACCGCGGCTGACCGGGCCGGTCAGCCCTACCTATTGCATCGCTTGTCAACTGGCCCACGGGTCAACCGGTCAACTAACGTTGTATCGATCTGGCCCACTGGCCAACCGATCAACCGTTCAACTTGCCTCTGCTTGTTCTGGCCCACCTTCAAGGCCTCCTAATTATATAACTTTCCTCCTCGAGCGCCGAACTGCCCGTCGGCGCTTTCAATAAATTCCGCTCAATATCATACTCCAAATTCGTATCATTGGCCGTAGGGTTAGCATAATACGTAAAAACCAGACCCGTATGGGAGAATTCAATCGGGCCCATGATTTTGGCATAATTAGCCGAAATAATTTTACCGCTCGGCTCCACCAGTGTCCTTGAACGGATAAAATACCCAATGTTTTCAGACCTTTCGATCGTGCTGGCTTGGCTGTCCACCGTGAACACAAACTCACTCTGATAACCGCTCAGCGGGGCCTGATGCGGCATCTTAAGTGCACAGTGCGTCCAGAAAGTTTGGGCGCGAACCATGCCGCTATTTTTTTCCGGAAAACGCACCTGCAGCTGGGTCATCCAACGTCCGAAGTATCGGGCAAACTTATCGGTGGAAAATTCCGCAAAATAAGAATCCAGGCGTTTCTCGGCCAGGCTTGCGGGCGACTCATTCCAGCCGACTTGCCGGGGCGAGAGGCGAAACTCGATATCCGCGATGAGGCCATGCCCATAAGGGGGGAGGGCGGTACCGAGGGCAAAGTCGTAGCCCAACCACGCCTCCGCCGGCAGGGTTTTATCGGCAAGATTCAAGCCGACTCGTTTCGCCCGGAGCGGGATCGGGGCGATAATCCGCGGTAGGGTAATGGACCAAGCATCACCTCCAGCTACCTCCAGCGGATCGCGTGAGGGATTGGCATCGAGGGGATAAAATCCGGCGGGGTTAATCTGGATGCGGCTGAGTACCATGGCTTCGTCGGCTTTGAAGCGGAGGACTCCGCCGGGGCCGGTCGCTTGATCGATGGTTTGTTGGCTAGAATAGCGCGGATCGTCTCGTCGGCTGAGGGTGAGTCGGGCTGGAATCGCCGCCAGCGGGGCCTGCATTTCGTCCGTGAGCTGCAGGGTGAAGTCACGGCCTTCGGCGAGGAACGGAAGGACCAAGAGGAAAATAAAATCGCGCATCGGGATCAGCGCAAATCACCTTGGGTGATCATTGAAAGATAGAACGGATGGACGAAGGGGAGCGCAACATTCTTGCAATCGCTGTGCAACCAGTGCCCGGCGGTCGCAGATTGGGTGTGCCCTGCCGTGGGCCAACGTCGGGTGGCCACGCGGCCTTCGGTCTCGAGATTAAAATTCGTGGTGCCGGTTTGGCCGGTCCGGAAGCTGCCCAGCTGAGGCATCGGTTCGGCCCCGGCGGCATAAGAGAGCGAGGGGATGGCGCGGGCTAAGAGGTCATATTTTACTCTTGGGCCACCGGCGGTGAGATCGCCGATAAACTTTTGCGTGGAGAGCAATTGAGCGTTGAGGAATTTGGCGAAAAACGGATTAGGCAGCAGCTGTTCGGGTAAGATCTGGGCCGCGATTTCCGGGGCGAGCTTTTCATAATACCCCCCGCGCCCATTGGATTGGCTCCCCGAAACATAATTACCGCGCCATTGGGGATTGAATCCCCAGCCCGCTTGCGAACGTTCCATGGCGACGCTCGCGAGCGAACGTGCCCAGCCGACGCCTTTCAAGAGCTCCTGGGTTTTCCAAACTCCGTAGTCGATGCTCCGGCCGGCCCAAAGGGTCGAGAGTACAGAAGCGGTGGAGATTTCCGCCGGGCAGTTGGTGATATTTTCGCCTGAGGAATAATAATTCAGCGCTGAGGTCTTTTGTTTCACGAGCGAGAAGGCGTTACGCCAGCTCACGCCGGCTCGCCGGTCAGGAGCGGTAAATGACTCGGACCAGGCGGCCGCCGTGAGGCGTAGCGGATAAGGGCGCCAAGCTCCTTCCGTCATCAGGGCGGTTTGTGTGCTCGTGGAGTCTTCGGGCGAGATGGCTTCGATGGGGACGGCGGCGTTGATCATGAAATAACGCGCGGGCACGAGTTTGCCGGATTGGATGGCCTGGCAGGCGACCATGTTGCCTAGGCTGTGGGCCGCTAAGATGGTTTTACGGGGGTCGATGAAGTATAATCGCGGGCCCAGTAGGTCGCCGGTCTGAAAGGCGTGATAGACCGCTTTGTGGTAATCAAGTCCGGTATCGCCGTTCCAGGTCACGCCGACGAAGCGGGCATGGCTTCCGAGCGCGTAGAGCCGTTTAAAAAACTCGGCCTGCCAACTCCGGGCTTTGTTGCCATCGACATTATATCCATGCACCAAGACGAACCAGCGATCGTTGCAGTCGCGGTCGGGTAGCCCTTCCGGAATCTTGCCCTCGGTCGGTCGGCCGAGGATGGGTGGCGCCACCGAGGTGCCATCCAAGCTTCGGGGGACTTCGGTCAGGTTAAGATGCCGATACATCGACTCGACGGGTCCAATGGCCAATGGGAGCTGTAACTTGATTTCGACGACCCCATCTTTTTCGATGATTAATTCCAAAGGCTCCTGGGTAGACTTGCGCCCTTCGACGAGTACAACGCCGTAACCGCGTTCCGTCAGCGTGGTGAGGAACGTGGTCGGAATCGGGATGAGATTATCATCGGCCGAGGACGCGAGCGTCTCCGCGCCGCGCAGGTCTTGGGTGCCGGTTGGACCGAAAACCTTCAAATCGGGGTCGCGATGGATTTCACCGACGTCGGCGGGGCGGAGCGAAGTCAGGACAAACTGTACGGCCGCATCGCTTTGCCTGATCTGATAATGGTACCCGGCGTCTGGCCGATAGACGCGGAGCAGATTGGCGATATTTAGATTAACGGGGAAGAAATCGACCAAGTCGCGTAGCCCGTTGATACCGGGTTGGGCCGCATTATTCTGGGACGAGGATGGCTCGGGGAGGTCCGTCGTTTCGTCATATTCTTCGGCATCGGTATCGTCATTGACCCAATAACGGAATTTCTTCCCGCGTGGCGGGAACTCGCTTCGCTCAATCCGCCCGTCCCGGTCGTAATCTATTTCTAACCCGGCCTCCATGAGCCCGAAGCCATAGAGACTATAACTACGCGTATCGTCTTCGATCGGCGTCAGCGTGAGGGTGATGGGGGTGCGGCAATCCGCGGCGGTCAGCGTGAGGGCGAGGATGGCGGTCTTATATTCGGGCGTGACGGGTTGCGGGCTAATCCAGCGATGCAGGCACCGTCCGCCGGCGTTCTTGATTTCAATGGCATATTGGTGAGGCAGGCCGCTCGCTCCGGTCAGGCCCGCTTGTCGCCAGATGAGCAGGTAGGATCCTGGTTTCGGCTCCGAGATTTCTTTGATGGCCATCACATGGTTATATTTTTTCGGGGCATACGGGTAGGTAAGGCCTCCGCTCACCCAGGGGTTGATGTCATCGTCACCGCCGCTGCTGCCGGAGCTGGTGCTACCGAAGGCGGCCGTGGCGCCATTTGCTACGATGCCAGACGATGGCTTGGCGGGTTTGAGTGGCTGAAGGCCAGCGGTCTGGGCCGGAGATGACGTGGCGGTGATGCTGGTTGGGTCATGGGCATCGGCGGGATTGGTGCCGCGGATGATCTCAACAAGGTCGGAGAGGCCATCGCCATCGGTATCTGCCCGATGCGAATCGGTGCCGGCGTGGATTTCCTCTGCCAACGTGAGACCGTCGCCATCCTCATCGGCTAAGCCATCGGTGGGATCGAAGGGATCAAGGCCAAGGCGTAACTCTTCGGCGTCGGACAGGCCGTCGCCATCGGAATCAATTTCACCATTGAAGGCGAGTGGGATGGGTGGAGGCGTCGAAGTAGTGCCGCCGGCAAGGGCGACGATGACGATGAGACTGAGACCGCAGGCAAGGGAACTGAAGAGGCGAAGATTTTTCACCCCACCCAGCATAATTCATCGGCGGCGATAACAATGCCAAGACACTGAGGTTCATCTCCTGAGAGGATGGGGGTGGCCGAGGGTAGTGGTCAGCACTGCGTGCTGACCTAAGTGCATCGTAGGTAGGGTTGAGCGCCCTCGCTCAACCGCGGCTGACCAAGGGTGGTCAGCCCTACCCATTGCATTTCTTGTCAACTGGCCAACCGGTCAACTGATCAACTCATGCTGCTTGTTCATTCTCAGGTCCCAGGTCTCGGCAATCGGGAACCAGGTTCAGGTATTCTGGTACAGGTACGGGTACGGGTCCCGAACCTAGCGCCCGAACCTGATAACCCGTACCCGAGACCTGAGGCCCGAGACCTGAGACCCGAGACCTGAGACCTGAAATATTTTCCTTACCAGAGATCCTTCTCAGATTTCAAAATCCGTCCCTGACTCGGACAACGCGAGTTGGGCGACGGTGAAACCGTTAAGGGATTTGTCGAACCGTTTGGAAACTTCGCGCCAGAGCGCCGCGACTTGCGGTCCAGAAGCACCTTTGAGCGTGATCTTAGTGTCGATTAGGTCCGGCTCCACGACGGCGAGCACTTGTTTGAGCGAGATATCTTCCGGGCTCTTCGCCAGGCGATAACCGCCCGTCTTGCCGCGCTTGGAGTCGACGAGCCCGCCTTCGCGTAATTCGTTGAGCAGCTGCACGAGATAATTCTGCGGAATAGCTTCGGCCTTGGCGAGTTCCTCGATGCGCGTGACGGCTCCGCCTTTATTCTTGCGGGCGAGCTGCGAGAGCACGCGGAGGGAATATTCGAGCTTGAGGGAGGCTTTCATGCTTTAGGTGAAGGGTCGGCTACGGCCGCCTTAGGTTCAGAGCCTACCAAGACAAAGGTACGGTCCGCAACCTCATCTGGTAGAATCGGGGCCTTGGGACGGGCGAAATACGAGGTTCCGAGAAAACAGATACCGGAATTCTGGACGACCTGGATGGCGCGATCATCCCAAAGCTCGATCATCCCGAAATCCTTGCGGTCGGTGACTTCGAGTTCGGGTAAGCCTTGGGCGACCAACCAAAGTTTGGTCGCAGCGATGCCTTCGGGGTCGCCGGCGCGAGCGGTCATGATTTTCACCCGTACGCCTTTATCTATCCAGGCTTTGACGCGGCGTAGCATCAGCGGAACGGCTGGGCCGATGTGGGCGATGCCTTTCCAGGGGACGGCAGCGGCGAGAGTGCCGTCGAGGTCGACGCCGACCCAGGGCTTATAATCTTCAGGCCGAGTTTCGGGCACACGGTCGGTCGGCACGGGCTCATCGGGAGCCTGCGAAAGATCCGGCTTTGAGGCCTGGGCGGTAAAGAGATTGCGTAACCACGCGAACATACGGGCAGAGTGGGGAAGGAGGGGAGAGGGGGCAAGGATTGAGGTAAGGGCAGCACCGCGTGCTGTCCTTAGGTGCAAAAGTGCAAACCGGCCTGCGGCCTGTGCAAAAGTGCAAAAGTCGGATGCATTGTTTCGGGTGGCAGGTGGCGGCCCCGGGTGGCAGGTCTCAGGTACGTAAAATTTCCTGCGTCTGTTCCTGTGTCTGCCCCAAGGAATCGAAACCTGACCCTTGTCTTTAAGGGTAGGGTCAGCACTGCGTGCTGACCTAGCTGTATCTTAGGTAGGGTTGAGCGCCCTCGCTCAACCGCGGCTGACCAAGGGTGGTCAGCCCTACCTTATAATACTCAACGCACGCGGTACAATCCCTGCGGATCATACACCCACCAAGCATCGAACGGATTAGAGAGCGACGGTAATTCGAAATACGGGCGGCCCTTGTCGTCTACTTTAGCGATCACGCCCGAGACTTCGGTCTGAGGAGGCTTGACCGGCACCGGCATCGCCGGAGGCAGCACTGGGGCGACCGGCAACAAATCGAGGATGGCGGTCTCTTCGATACGTTCGACCACTTGGTCGATCCATTTAAGTTCTTTCGCCTTATCGCCGAACGCCTGCCAATCTCCGGTCGAGTCATTAGCATACATCTGCTTCACGAAATCATCCAAGGTCAGGCCCATCTTCTTGGCCACGGGCGTCGCCAGACGTTCAAACCATTTGGTGGTAAATTCGACCTGCTCCTTGAGCATCGTCATATTACCTCGGAGATTATTCGAAGCCTGGTGATGCAGAATCATGGTGTTCGGGTAGCAGTACGAACGCTCCGCCAAGGTCGCGATGACCGCCGTCATGGACGCGGCGAAGCCCTTGACGACCACGTAAACCGGCGCCTTCGAAGCCGCCATGGCTTTCTGGATCAGGTATCCCGAGGCCACCGAACCGCCGGGGCTATTGTCCACGACGATGAAGATCGGGAATTCGGCCGATTGGTTGTTATAAAAATTAATCCGCTGGCAGACGTAATCGGCAAGCTGTTCGGTGACGGCACCATTCAAGGCGATGCGGCGATCGCTGATGATCAGCGTGCCATTGACAAGCGGCTCCTTCAGGTAGATCGGCTTGGCCTTGGTGGCGATCTTCCGGGCTTCTTCTTCTTTCTGGAAACGGGAGATTTCATTGCTCAAGCGCGAGACGGTATTCGCCGACTCGAGCTGGAGCTGCTTGGCTTCCGCTTCGAGTTCGCGAATCTTGTTATTACGTTCGGACAGACGGGCGCCGGAGCGGGCCGCCTCCAACGCCGCCTGGCGTTCCAGCTTGGCGCGTTCATCTTCTAATGCCGCGGCTTCCGCCGCCGCCTTCGCGAGCCGCAAAGCGCGTTCCGCCTGTAATTTGGCGGTCTCGGAATTCAGCGGCGCCAATTCTTCGGTGCGCTTGGCTTCCGCCAAGGCGAGCTCGGCGTCGATCCGGCTCTTTTCAGCGCGCATCCGTTCCACTTCCTTCATCGCTGCCTTCTGTTCAGGCGTAAGTTCCTCCCTCGCAATGGGAGCACCCGGCGCCACCGTCGTGGGCTGAGCCGGGGCGGAAGGCAGCGCCGTCGGATTCGCGGGTGGCTTGGACGGCGCATTCTGCGCGCTCAAGGAAGCGCACGCGAGGCAAGCGAAGAGCCAAGCCGGATAAGAAGAAGGTGTTTTCATATTTTATTTTGTTAAATTAAAGCAGGACGAAATCGACGGTGGGATCGTACAACCACCAAAGGTCGCAAGGACCGAGCGGCGGCAGCAATTGTTTGACCTGACCGTCGGGGGCGCGTCTCGCGCCATTGCCAAAAACATCAGGATCCAAAGGCGCGGGAGCCGGGGCCGGTGTGGTCGTATTGACTCCATCTTCACTCATACGCTCCACCAGATCCGTCGCCCATTTCATCCGTACCGCCGCGTCGCCATGGACTTTCCAATCTCCCGTGGAGACGTTCTGATACATCTTGGCCACGAACTCATCGATGGGGATGCCGATCTTATTGGAGACCTTGATAAAAATGCGTTCGCACCAGATTTTGCTCCACTTGAGCTGTTCGTTCAACTGCGTGACGTTGCCACTGAGGCCCGTCGCGGCCTGGTGATGCAGGACGATGGTCTCGGGGTAGACGAAGGAGCGTTGGGCAAGCGTGGTGATGATCGCCGCCATCGAAGCCGCATACCCCTTGACGACGACGTAAACCGGGGCCTTGGAAGTCTCCATGGCTTGCAAGATCATGTAGCCGGCCATCACCGATCCGCCGGGATTGCGGTCAATGACGAGAAAGATCGGGGCTTCGGCGTCGACCGCATTATAGAAGGCGATGCGGCCGCAGACGAATTGAGCCAACTCATCGGTGACGCGGCCGTTAAAAGGAATGCGGCGATCGGAAATATGCAGGACGCCGTCGACCATGGGATCTTTCGGATATGAAACCTTGGCGTGGGTCGCGATGTCGGCGACCTTCTGCTGCAATTTAGCGATCTGCGCAAAAGAAGAAATCTTGGCGTATTCGACCGACACTTGCGCCGAAGCCAGACGGGCTTCCGCCTCGAGGTCAGCCCGCGCCCGATCCTTATCCGCCGAGGCGGCCGCCGCTTTGGCCGAAGAAACCGAAGCCTCTAAGTTAAGTCGGGCCCGCTCAGCTTCAGAGGGAGCCGCCAAAGCTTCTGATCGGGCGGCACGCAAGGTAGCTTCGGCGTCGAGCTGCCGCATTTCCAAGGTGAGAGGTAAGGCTTCCTGTCGACGCTTGGCGGCCGCCAGATCCAAGCGGGCGCGGATGACTTCCGCCTCTACTTCCGCCTTCACGGTTTCGGGCGCCTTAGGCATCGGAACTTGCTGGGCCGAAAGCACGGCGGCGAAAGTAAGAAAGGCAAGGACCAGGTTAGGCATCAGGGTATTAACTGTTTTGACAGATAAATGGTTCCCTTGAAGTCATTTTTTCGCAAATCTTCCGCCATGGACGTCGATTCACCCATTACCCTGCATAATCGCCATACGGGAGGCACCGAAATCGAACAGGTCTACGGCGAGGCGTGGCTGCGTCGCATCTACGGCAACCCGCTCGGTAAGGTGACCTTACATGCCGTCGTCAAACGCGCCTTGTTTTCCAAGATTTACGGCTGGGCCATGGATCGGCCTGGCAGCGCCCGTCGCGTCGCGCCCTTCATCCGCGACTTCGGCCTCGACCCCGCCGAATTCCTCGAAGTGGACCCGAAGGCTTACCGGACTTTCAATGAGTTCTTTTATCGGAAACTAAAAACTTCCGCCCGGCCGGTCGATGCGCGTCCGGAAATGGCCGTACTTCCCGCCGACGGCCGGCATCTCGGCTTCCAAGATGTATCAAAAATAAAAGGCATTTACGCCAAGGGGCAGACTTTTGATATTCCCGAGCTCGTCGGCGATCGTGCCCTCGGTGCGCGCTATGCGGGCGGCACCGTCGTCTGCTCCCGGCTTTGCCCGGTCGATTATCATCGCTTTCACTTTCCGGTCGCCGGCACGCCGCACGCCGCCGTCCCCCTTCCCGGCCTGCTCTATTCGGTGAACCCCATCGCGCTCCGCCGCTGCGCCGCCTACCTTTGGAAAAACAAACGGCAACGCGTCACGATTGACGCCGGCGCTTTCGGTCTCGTGACCATCGTCGCGGTCGGCGCGACCAACGTCGGTACGATCATCGAGACCTACGCACCCGAGCAACCGATGGCCAAGGGCGACGAGAAAGGTTACTTCCGCTTTGGCGGATCATTCCTCGCCACGCTCTTTGAGCCGGGGCGGATTTGCCTGGAAGCCGACTTAGCCCAAGCCGGCGAGAGCGGCATCGAACTTTATGCTCGCGTCGGCTCGGCTCTCGGGCGCTTGGCTTAAGCCTCCTCCGCAAAGCGCTTGCCAATCGGGGCGGCGCCGCAAATCTGGACAACACAGGTTTGCTCGGGTGGTGGAATGGCAGACACACCAGATTTAGGTTCTGGCGCCGTAAGGTATGCGGGTTCGACTCCCGCCCCGAGCACCCCTGTCATCCGGTCTCCCTTTGAGTTTGGTATCCTGTCTCGTGGTAGGGCTGACCACCCTTGGTCAGCCGCGGTTGAGCGAGGGCGCTCAACCCTACCTAAGATACAGCTAGGTCAGCACGCAGTGCTGACCCTACCTTAATAAAGACAAGGGGCAGGGGCAGGTTTCGATTCTTAGGGGCAGACACAGAAATAGACGCAGGAAATTTTCCGAACCCGATTGCCGAAGCCGATGGCCGAAGGCTGGAACGCTGATACCCGAATGGCCGAGGCCCAGTTGGCCGTCACCCGTCACCTGAGAATAAACAGAGGCCAGTTGACAAGGTATGCAATGGGTAGGGCTGACCACCCTTGGTCAGCCGCGGTTGAGCGAGGGCGCTCAACCCTACCCGATGCAACTAGGGCAGCACGCGGTGCTGCCCCTACCTCAAGACAGGCGGATGCGATGTCATCGCATCCCTACCCAAGGCACTCGCCACCGGCCATCTGGGGCTGCCACCCGCTCCCCGAAACGGATGCAGCTAGGACAGCACGTGGTGCTGTCCCTTCCTACAGCATCCCTTGCCAACTGGCCAACTGGTCAACGGGTCAACTCTGGCTCGGGCCGCTTGCGGCCCGAGCCTATCCGCCTTGCACCCTCGGAATTATGGGGCTTGATAATGCCTACCCCTATGCGCCCCTTGTCGCTTCTCGCTCTTTTGTTCTCATCCGTCTTGCTCGTGGCCGCCGAAGACGGCGCTCAGGTTTATAACTCGCTCTGTGTGGCGTGCCACGGCCCGGACGGCAAAGGACTCAACGGCCTGCCGCCCCTCGTCGGCAGCGACTGGCCCAAAGGTCCAGCTGCGCGCTCGATTAAGATCGTGCTCAGCGGCCTGGAAGGTCCGGTCGACGTCGCCGGCAAGACCTACAACATCGTCATGCCCCCACAGGGCGCCGTGCTCAGCGATGAGAAGATCGCCGCCGCGCTCACGTATGTCCGTAAGAATTTCGCCAACGGCGCCGGCGCCGTAACGCCCGACGAGGTTAAGGCCGTGCGCGCCGCAACCGCCCAGCGCGTTACCCCCTGGACCGCCGATGAATTACTCAAGGCCCATCCGTTCCCGCCGGCTAAGACCGCGCTCAAGAATCTTGTCGGCACGATGTATAAGGGCGAATGGAAGGTCATGCCTGACTTCTCCACGCTCAAGCCCGCGATGATGGAGGATTTTAACGTGGGTGTGATTGATCCAGCTCAGTCCGGCCTGAAGGAATATTACGCAATGGTCTGGACGGCACAGTTCGAGGCCCCGGAAGACGGTAAGTATACCTTCTTCTTCGACTGCGACGACTTTGGCGCCCTCTACGTCGGCGGCGAACGCATCGCCGAAGTGAAGGGCATCGGACCCGTCGGCGGTCGCGCCAAGGAAGTCCCCGTCATTCTCAAAAAGGGACTGACGCCGTTACGCGTCGAATACGTCCAGTACGGTACCAACTCGGCAATCGTCCTCGCCTACAAAGGCCCGAAGGACAAGGACACCAAGTTGCTCTCCAAGACCAAGGGTGGCAAGGCCGGTAAGCCCGCCAAGGAAAAGGTCTTCATCCCGATCCAACCCAAGGACGGCGTCGCCGCGATTTATCGCAACTTCATCGACAAGATTACCCCGCGTGCCATTGGCATCGGTTTCCCGAACGGCCTGAATATCGCGTACAGCGCCGACAACGTCGCCGCCGAGCTCTTCTGGAACGGAAAGTTCATGGACGGCGGCCACCACTGGACCGATCGCGGGGCCGGTAACGAGCCGCCCGCTGGGACCAACGTCATCAAACTCTCCGACGGCCAGGGCATCTTGCTCGAAGGTTCCGCCGGTAGTGTTGTACGATTCATCCGCGAGAAGGATGCCAAGGATTGGAAATTCTCTGCGGTCAACGTCGCGGCCGAATTCAAGGGCTACGACCTCGACAAGGCTGGCAACCCAACCTTCCGCTCCGCTGGCGAAGGCTTCGCGCTCAGTGACGCTTGGCTGCCCGAAGCCAGCTCCGGTAAGGCCACGCTCACGCGCACGCTCAAGGTGACCGGTGCCAAGTCCATCGTGGTGGTACTCGCCCGCGATCTCGCCGTCAGCGGTCCGAGTGACGGTGTCGCCGAAATCGCCGGCGGCCTGCTGGTGCGCGCCGTTAGCGGCCCGGCCCCGAAGACCAACGCCAACGACAAGAGCCTCACGCTCACCCTCAAGCCCGGCGAGACCGCCGTGCTGGGCTACTCCTTCCGCTAACCCTCAACACCGGAAACACCCTTTATGAAGAAACTCTCTCTGATCCTCGCCCTCGCCGGACTCGCTGCCGCGGCGTCCGCCGCCCCAGCCAAGGCCGCCAAGGCTCCCAAGGCCGGGAAAATGGCGACGGCCGACATCAAACTCTCCGAGGCACGGCAGGATGAATTCTACGAACGCGTCGAAATCCCCACGCCTGCGGGCGAAGTCGCCGAAGTGTCGTCGATCGCGCTGCTGCCCGGCAAGAAGGTCGCCATCGGCACCCGCCGTGGCGACATCTGGGTCGCTGAAGGCGCCTATGCCGCCGACCTTTCCAAGATTAAGTGGACCAAGTTCGCTTCCAACCAGCACGAGCCGCTCGGCATGTTCTGGAAGGACGGCTCGATGTATGCGATGCAGCGTCCGGAGTTCACGCGCCTGACCGATCGCGATGGCGACGGCCGCGCGGACAGTTTCGATACCGTGAGCTCCCAGTGGGGCGTTAGCGGCGACTACCATGAATACGCTTTCGGCTCCGACCCGGATAAGAACGGCGACGTCTGGATGGTCCTCTGCCTGACCGGTTCGTTCCACGCGCACGCCCCGTGGCGCGGCTGGTGCGCGCGTATTACGCCCGACGGCAAGTTCGTCCCGACCACTTCAGGTATCCGTTCGCCGGGTGGCATCGGCGCCAACGATAAGGGCGATATGTTCTACACCGATAACCAAGGCGTCTGGAACGGCTCGTCTTCGCTCAAGTGGCTCCGCCCGGGTTCGTTCCAGGGTAACCCCACTGGCAATAAGTCGGCCGCCCTGGCGAACTTCCCCGCGCCGCCCGAGCCGACCAGCGGTTCGCGCATCCTCACCGAACGCCTAAAATATCCAGAGTTCGTGCCGCCTTCGGTGATCCTACCGCACGGCAAGGTCGGTAATTCGCCGTCGGGTATCGCGTGCGATATGACCAAGGGCAAGTTCGGCCCGTGGGAAAGCCAGATGATGATTGGCGAGCAGACCGCCTCGCAGGTGCAGCGCATCAATCTCGAATTCGTCAATGGTCTCTACCAAGGCGCCGTCTTCCACTTCCTCGGTGGTTTCGAAGCCGGCCTGATCCCGGTCCGCATGGACCAGGAAGATGGTACGCTCTTCGTCGGCGGCTCCAATCGTGGCTGGGGTTCGCGTGGCTCGAAGCCGTTCACCTTCGAGCGCGTGCGCTTCAAGGGCAAGGTGCCCTTCGAGATGCATGACATCTCGGCCAAGAACGACGGCTTCGAAGTCACCTTTACGCACCCCGTGGACGCCGCGGCGGCCGCCGACGTCGCCAACTACACGATGGATACCTTCACTTATATTTACCAATCCAGTTACGGCAGTCCCGAAGTCGATCAGACCGAGCCTAAGATTAAATCAGCCACCGTTTCGGCCGATGGTTTGAAAGTAAAACTCGCCGTCGAAGGCTTGGTTCGCGGACATATCCACCACCTCGTCGTCGGTGACCTCAAGTCTAAGTCCGGCGATACTCTTTGGCATAATGAAGGCTGGTATACGTTGAACGAGATTCCGGCCGCGAAGTGACGCGAGCGGAGGGAGTGAGGGACCGGGGCAGGACCAAGTAATTTAAGAGGGGCGCCAATCGGCGCCCTTTTTTGTTTGGGTAGGGGCAGCACCACGTGCTGCCCTAAGTGCAAAAGTGCAAATCGGCCTGCGGCCTGTGCAAAAGTGGAGAGGGGAGAGTATTGAGTATCGAGTATGGAGTATAGGGAGAGACAAGCCCCGGGTGGCCGGTGGCGGGTTCGGTAGGGATGTGATGACATCGCATCCGCCTGTCTTGAGGTAGGGGCAGCACCGCGTGCTGACCTAGCTGCATCGGGTAGGGTTGAGCGCCCTCGCTCAACCGCGGCTGACCAAGGGTGGTCAGCCCTACCCATTGCAT
>CAINMU010000018.1 GCA_903850885.1 uncultured Opitutia bacterium
CCACGTAATCGGCTCGTTCCTGCTTGGTCATGTATGGAGCATGGACGAAGGCCCGACCTTGGCAACGCGCCACCGCCCTATGACTTATTCACAAGTCGCCGAATGGGTTGCCAAACCTTATGTCGAAAACGTGATTCTCTAATACCCCCACCCTCGCTTGGTGGGCGATTGCGAGACCCGTTTCCTCCTTCAAAATCTTTCATACTTACATGGCCCAGCTGCCCTACGACCCTTCCAAAATCTCCCGCGAACTCGCCCGCCATTACATCCCGGCGAGCGACGTCGATATCCAGGCGATGTTCGCCGCCATCGGTACCAAGGATTTCCCTGCGCTCTATTCGCATATTTCTGCAGACGTCAAATTCGACCGCGCCCAGGATCTGCCAGACGAATTGGAATACCAGGCTCTCGCGGAGCGCATGGAGTCCCTCTCGAAGAAGAATTCCGTCAAGACCGCCTTTCTCGGCGACGGCCTGCAGGTCTATCGCACCACCGAGATTGTCGGCCACGTCTGCTCCATCCGCAACTTGACGACTTCTTATACGCCCTACCAGCCAGAGCGCTCCCAGGGCACACTGATTACCCATTGGATCTATCAGTCCACGCTCGCCCAACTAACCGGCTTTGAAGCCGTTAACTCCTCGCTCTACGAACGTGCCAGCGCGCTCTTCGAAGCCGCCGTCTGCACCGTCCGCATGGGCGACGCCGAAGCCAACACGGTGCTCGTCGCCGCCAACCTCCTACCCTGTGACATCGAAGTCCTCCGCACCCATGTCGCCGATACCAGCGTAAAACTTGAGTTCCTCATCCCCGACGAAGCAACCGGGCGGCTTCAAGGCAGCTGCATCCGCCGGCATGCGGACGCACTCGGCAAGAAACTCGCCGGGGTTATCTTCCCGCAAATCAACAATCTTGGCCTGCTTGAAGACGTCGACGCCCTGACCGACGTCTGCGCCGACGCGGGCGTGAAATCCATCGCGGTGATTGACCCAATGCTCCTCGCGACCGGCGGCCTCAAGCCTCCCGCTCAATACGGTCGCAAGGGGGCCGACATCATCGTCGGCGAAGGCCAACACCTGGCCATCGGTGCTAATTTTGGTGGGCCGGGTCTCGGCGTCTTCGCCGTGCGTCACAACGCCGACAAGAAGAACGAGGTGCGCGAGACCCCGGGACGTTTCGTCGGCAAGGCCAAGGACAACGCCGGTCGCGATTGCATCGTGATGGTGATGGCCACCCGCGAGCAGCACATCCGCAAGGACAAGGCTACTTCCAACATCTGCTCTAATCAGGCGTTCATCGCCACGATCGCCGGCGCGGCCATCCTCGCTCGCGGCGAACAGGGTATGGCTGCCTCCTGCGTTGCCGGTCGCGACCAAGCCCGCCGCGCCGCCACGAAACTGCACCATATCCCTGGCCTCAAGGTTTGCTACGCAAACCAAGCTTTCTGGAATGAGTTCAGCCTGATGCTCCCCGAGCCCGCCGCCGCGGTCATCGCCAAGGGACGCGCCGCCGGTCTGCACGTGGGCGTCGACATCACGGGCCGCACGCCCTGCGGCTGCTCGCTGCTCAAAATCTCGTTTAGCGATCTCCAGACTACCGCCGACACGGATAAGCTCATCGCTTTCTTCGAAGGCCTCTACGGCCAGTCCACCGGCACGAAGCCGCTCGCTGAGATTCCCGCTGCCCTACTCCGTCAAGGCGCCGTCGGCCTGCCCTCCTTTCCGCTCACCGAACTGAAGGCCTACTACTCCAAGCTCGGCGAACTCAACGTGTCGCCGGATACCGGATGCTTCCCGCTCGGCTCGTGCACGATGAAATATAATCCGCACCTCAACGACTGGGCGGCGGGGCTCCCTGGGTTCACCCAACTGCACCCCCAAGCACCGGTCGAAGACGCCCAAGGCGCCCTCGAACTCCTGTGGCAGACCCAAGAATGGTTCCGCAAGATCACTGGGCTGGCCGGCCTCACCACCCAACCCGTCGCGGGCGCCCAAGGCGAACTGGTCGGGCTGAAACTCTTCCAAGCCTACCACCGTCACCACGGCCAGTACCGTGATATCATTCTTATCCCCTCCTCCGCCCACGGGACCAACTTCGCGACCGCCACCACGGCCGGCTACGCGACCAAGCGCCACCCCGATGGCTCGCCTTCGGGCATCGTGATTCTGAAATCCGCCCCGGACGGCCGCGTCGACCAAGCTGACTTCACTGCCAAGATCGCCGAATTCGGTCCGCGCATTGCGGGCATGATGGTGACCAACCCGAACACCTCCGGCGTATTCGAGACCGACTTCCAAAAGATGGCCTCAGAAATCCATCGCGTCGGCGGCCTGGTTTACATGGACGGCGCCAATATGAACGCCATCGCGGGCTGGGTGAACCTCGGTGCCCTCGGCGTCGACGCGGTCCATAATAATCTTCATAAGACCTGGACCGTACCGCACGGCGGCGGCGGACCGGGCGACGGCATCGTCGCCGTCTCCGAACGGCTGATGGATTTTCTTCCCGGCTTCCAGATCGTCAAAGAAGGCGATCGCTTCATGCCGATACGGGCCAAACACAGCATCGGCTCGTTCCACCGCCACTGGGGCAATTTCGCCCACAAGGTAAGGGTCTATACTTACCTGCAACGCCTCGGTAAAGAAGGCGTGCGCCGGATGTCCGCGATGTCCGTGCTCTCGAGTCGTTACCTCTTCGCTAATCTCGGCAAGTCCTTCCCGTCGCTCCCTGCGGCGGCCGATGGTGTGCCACGTATGCACGAGTTCATCCTGACCCTGACGGAAGAAGACTTTAAGCGCATCGAAGCTGTGGGTATCCCTCGCCCGAGCATCATCGCCCGCGTTGGCAAACTCTTCCTCGACTTCGGGTTCCACGCGCCGACGGTCGCTTTCCCTGAAGTCTTCGGCCTCATGATCGAGCCCACCGAATCTTACACCAAAGCGGAACTTGATCGCTTCGCCGAAGTCGTCCTCGCAATCGGCGAGTTGATTCGCGAAAACCCGGAGGTTCTGAAGTCGACCCCGCGCTTCACACCTGTCGATCGCGTCGACGAAGTAGGCGCCAATCGCAACCTAGTCCTGAGCGAACACCTCATCGCGTTGCCGACAATCAACGAAAATCGCCTTTCGCCCGTGCTACTCAACACCCTGCCGCTCGCCGAGATTAAGCAGCGGATACTTGCGACGATTTAAGCGGCAGCGGTCGGTAGCTTGATTTTAAACGTCGTTCCTTGGCCGACCTTGCTCTCCACGGCAATGGTTCCGCCATGGGCTTCGACCGCCTGCTTGACAATGGCCAGACCCAGACCCGCCCCGCCTGTATGACGCGAACGCATCGGGTCGACCCGACGGAAGCGTTCGAAGATTTTGTCGAGGTTTTCCGGCGAAATTCCTCGGCCGTCATCGGTGATCGTCAAACAAGCAAAAGCTCCTTCGATCCCGGTGGTCACCGTGACCGTGACGCCCGCTTCGTTATGAAGAATAGCGTTAATAACTAAGTTAAGCACCACGCGCCCCAAGCGCCCCGCATCACCCTTCACGGGGGCCCCCTCGAGTTTGGCGACTAAATGAGCCCCATGCTCCTGGGCCAGCCGGGCCAGCAGCGCGACCGACTCGTCGGCCAAATCGGCCAGGTCGCAATCACCTTGCGGCAGCGGCGCGCCGGTATCGCCATGCGCGAGCTCCAGTAGTCCGTCGGAAATCGCCTTCATCCGCAAGGCGGACTGCTTAATTGTTTCCAAGGCCGTTCGGTATTCTTCCGGCGTGCGCTCGTGACGTAAGGCCCCTTGGCTGTCGGATAAGATGACGGTGAGAGGCGTCCGCAGCTCATGGGACGCATCGGCGGTGAATTGCGTGACGCGGTCGCGCGCGGCATTCATCTTCGCAAAGGTATCATTCAGCACGGCCGCCAGCCGACCTAATTCATTTTCCGTACCAGCGGTATCGATTTGTCGGCCATAATCACCATCCGCAATGGCTTCAGCCGTGGAAGCGATTCGGTCGATTGGACGCAAAGAACGGCCCGCCAAGACCCATCCGATAGAGCAACCGATGACGATGACGCCTAAGCCAGCAAGGGTTAACTGCCACGCCAAGGCGTTAAGGTATTTTTCGGTATCGGCCATACTCAAGCCGAAGACCGCGAAATTCTGCCCGGGGGGGCGGTGGATGAGTAGGCGCTGATCGCGGTGAGACAAAACAATAACTAAGGGACGACCCGGACTGGGATTCTCATCCTCTACGCGCAACTCTTCGACACAGAGCGGTAGCAAGGTGTCATCAGCGGGGGCGGTAGAGGACCGATAAATCTCCTTACCCTCGACCGAGGCGCCCAGACACCATGCGCCTTCCTTCGCCAATAGCTGGATGGCTTGTTCGGCTTTGAGCTTTCGCTGCGCCGGTGAATCGCCGGCACGCAGACGCACGGTCGGAGGCGGACGAGCATCGGCGGCGCCACGGGGCCCGCCCAAACCAGGCACCAACTCCCCCATCGCCCCCATCGTCTGCGTCATGAACTGACGGACCTTCAGATCGGCTTCTTGCAGGCGATTCTGACGTTCGTGACGATAAAAAGCGACCAGCAGGACGGTTGCCGTGGCCGCCAGCAGAGCGAAGTTCCACGCTAAGATTCGCCAACGGATGGACTGGAAGATCATACCTTAGGCTCGTCGCGATCCGTAGCCTCGATGATATAACCGGCACCCCGGCGGGTCTTAATCAGGTCCGCCCCGAGTTTGCGACGCAGGTTACAGACATGCACTTCGAGCAGGTTCGATAAGGTGTCTTCGTTTTCGTCAAAAAGGTGGGCGTATAATTCGCTGCGGGTCACCACCGAACCGCGACGATGGGCCAAGAATTCCAGCAAGGAATATTCGCGGCCGGTCACCGCCTCATCATGACCCGCCTTGGTGACGCGCCGGGCTACGGTATCAACGACCACGTCTCCCAGATTAATCGCACCGCTAGAGGTTTTATAATTACGGCGAATCAACGCCCGCAACCGAGCAAGCAGTTCCTCCTGCACGAAGGGCTTGGCCAAATAATCATCCGCACCCGAATCCAGGCCGGCTACCCGATCTTCGACGGAATTGCGGGCCGTCAGCATCATCACCGGGGTGCGCTTAGTGTGCCGCAAGCGGCGTAAGTATTCGCGGCCGTCCATCCCCGGCAACATGAAGTCCAAGATGATGGCGTCGTAGTCGCATTCCAGAGCCTTGCGGTAACCCTCAACGCCATCCGCGGCGCCGTCAGCGGCGTAGCCCTCTTCACGCATCAGGCGCAAGAGGCTATTACGCAGGTCGGCCTCATCTTCGACAATCAGGATACGCATCGGAACTTGGGCCATATTCTACCAAAAATCCCCTTAATCCAAGATTAAGAAGCACTCAGACTCACGAGCCCTTGATAAACCTTCCCCGAGAAATCGTGGCATAGGAGCCGCAGATGATCGCCGACACCCCGCACACCCAGAAAACCTGTCCTGAGGTGACATGGAAGGTCTCGCGGGCTACCCATTGGACGCCAGCCGCCAGCATGATGCCGATGAAGCTCAGGCTGCTCACAGTACCCTGCACCGCGCCCTTACTTTCTGGCGAAGGACGATGCTGGATGACGGAGACGACTGGGACGATGAAAAGGCCGGCGGAGAAACCCAAGGTGGCCATGCAGATGCGGAACGTATCGGCCGTAACCCCCTCCATACCCATCGGCACGGTGCTCAGGGCCAGGCCGAGCGCGCCGATCGGGACGAGACGATATTCGATATGGCCACGCGAAGCGTAACCAGCGACGACGCTACCGAAGCCAATACCGAGAGCCAACCAAACATTCATCATGCTGTTTTGGGTGCCGGTCAGATTTAGGACGCTCTTTCCGAAGACCACCACATTCATCATCACCAAGGCCGAGATGAAATAGAAGCCGGTATTACCCCAGCACGCACGCCAGAGGTCGCGATCCTGCTTCATGATCCGAAGCTGACGCCAGAGGTCGGTGACGGGATTGATGCGGACCGGGCAGGTCGGGGCGGCGGCGGGAACGGGCGTAACTTGCCGGCTGAGTAACCAGCCGCCGATGGCAATGACCACCAGGATCGGACCGGCGATCCACTCGCTTCCCTTAAAGGCATCGGAGAAAATTCCGGCAGCCACGGTACCGAGGATGACGCCGAGGAAAGTCAGTAACTCCAGGATGCCGTTGCCCCAAGACAGTTTCTCGTGCGGCAGGATTTCCGGCAAGATACCATACTTAGAGGGCGCGAAGATGGCGCTATGGCAGCCCATCAGGAAGATGGCGCATAACTTGAGCGTCAGGCTTTCAGCCGCCAAGGCGAACCCGGCGAACGCCATGATACCCATTTCGGCCACCTTCACGCCGACCATCACGCGCTGCTTACTGTTACGGTCCGCCAGCCAGCCCCCCAGCATCGCGAAGAGAATGAAGGGCGCGGAGAAAACCGCGGTCACCATGGAGACCAACCGATCCTGCTCAGCCTCCCCGGCGGAAGCCGCGGCGCTGGCCAGAAGAACCAAGATAATAAGCTGCTTGAGCGCGTTGTCGCTGAAAGCGTTCTGAAATTGCGTCCCCATCAAACTCCAGAAACCACGCTGCCAACCGGTTACCGAAGAAGCAGGGGTTTCGCGCATACTCCATAACTGGAGCGTCCGTGCTCGTTTACAAACCTATTGAAGAACCAAGGGTCTCAATTGCGCAGCGCTGCGAAGAGCTCGACCGCTGATTCGGCCTTATTGAGGATATACACATGATAACCCGGGGCGCCACGGGCAAGCAGGCCTCGCACCTGACGGACCGCCCACGAAACGCCCACTTTTCGCTGGGCCTCCTCATCGGGACCGCAGGCCTCAAGCTCGGCGATCAGAGCCGCCGGAATGCGCGCCTTGCAAAAACCGCAGAACGTGCGGGCCTGCTTCAACGAAAGCACCGGCATGATGCCCGGCAGAATCGGCACCGACACGCCGGCGGCCCGCGCCCGATCCACAAAACGGAAATAATCTTCGTTATCCAAGAAGAGCTGCGTGGTAACAAAATCTGCTCCGGCCGAGACCTTGCCGGCCAAAAAACGCACGTCTGACAAATCGTCCACCGCATCTGGGTGCCGTTCAGGAAAGCCGGCGACGCCGACCGCGAAGCGACCCGGGTGGATTTCACGGATCAGGCGGACAAGCTCGTGGGCGTGCTCGAAACCTTGCGGGTGCGGCGTGAAATCTTTTTGGCCCTTCGGCGGATCGCCGCGCAAAGCCAGGATGCCAGAAAAGCCGGCCTCCGCATACTGTTTGATGATCGCGACCAATTCCGCCCGCGTGTGCCCGACGCAAGTCAGGTGGCCGATCAGCGGCAACCCCAGCTTCACCAATTCGGCCCCATAAGCTAACGTCGTCGATCGCGACGTGCCGCCAGCCCCATAGGTAATCGAGGCGAAATCGATGCCCAGGGGCTGCAACGTCCGGGCGGTCTGCAAAAGCTTTGCCCCGCCCGCCTCATCCTTGGGCGGAAAAAATTCCACCGAGACGGTCGGACGTGCGGGGTGACGGAGCGCTTGAATGAGACCAGAGTTTAACATTTATATATCTTCTTATCCAGATATGATGATATTAGTCAAGGCCTAGCCTTGGTGACCTATCGCCCCTTTGGCCCGTCTTTTGAGGTATTGGCGGGCAAGTCACCTGGCAAAGCCAGGTGATAGACCATCACCATCCAGCACAGCATGACGGGGTAGATCAGCACGATGAAACCAAAAGAGCCGAAGATACCCAGGGCGATTCCGGTGCCAACGGACAGGACCTTGAAAACCACGAGAAGACAGACCGGGATGATGACGCAGATGATTGCGGCCACGTAGCCGATCGAGGTAGTCCCGGAATAAAACCCCGCCGACTTCGCCAGATCCATCCCGCAGGACACGCAGGCCTTATTCAGGCGGAACCACGAAGCCAGCAATCCGCGGCGGCCGCAGTTCGGACAACGGCAGAGAGCCCCGCGCATCATGATGTCAGCGCGGGTGACCTCGTCATTCATCTTGGATCCCATTCCCCCAGCCTTACGCAAAGCGCCAAGGGGTCAAGGGCGTGGCGTTCAGACGCGCAGGAATACTTTTTGGCGGCGCAGGAACCAAAGAAAGGCCCATTCGATGGCAAATAAACCGAGCGCAAGAACCAGCACCGACCAACGCTCAGGGAGCGCCTTGGCTAATCCGCCAAAAACGGCCTGGTTGGTATATTCGAATTTGATGAACTTACCCGCCATGTAGATCAGGACTGAATTCATCCCGACGACCGCAAAGAAATCACCGAAACGGCGGCAACCCAACACGTCGATGGTCCAATAGAACAGGCCCAGCAGCAAGGCCGACCAGCCCCCCGTCCAAAGCACGAAGGAACTCGTCCAAAGGTTCTTATTAATCGGGAATGCGAAATCCCAGAGCCCCCCGAGGAGTAATAAGATCAAACCGGCGGCAGCAAGCCCCGCGGTCTTACGAGAGCCGGAGACTTCGCCTTCCGGACGTCGTAGCCAAAGGCCAGCGAGAATACCGAGGAGCGCATTACCGATCGCGGGGATAATTCCGAGTAAACCCTCCGGATCGTGGGTCGTGCGATGTAACTTTCCTGGCAGGAATAATCGGTCAAAGTAACTCGTGAAGTTTCCTTCAAGCGTGAAGTCGCCGCCCTTGAAACCGGGCGCATGAGCGAAGCTGAGCAAAGCCCAATAGGCCAACAACACTCCGGCCAGCCAAACCCAGAGCCGCCGTGGGGTCGTGAAATTAAAAGCAAAGATCAACTGTGCGAACATGCCCGCCAGACCGATGCGGGCCAGTACGCTGCCGAAGCGCATATTCTCATAACCCTTCCATTGCAGACCATTGTTATAGATGATGCCCAACAGCACGAGGATCGCGCCGCGTTGGATGATCTTCCGGCAGACTTCGCCGCGCGCGCCTTCAGCCAGGCGACGCGTCAATGAAAACGGCGTAGAAACGCCGGCCAAGAAAAGGAAAAGCGGGAAGATAAGGTCTTCGAAGTGGAAGCCATGCCAAGCCACATGCTCCAGCTGCTCATTCACCACCGAAAGCCAACCCAAAGACTCGAACTGCATTAATGCCAGGATGATGCCATGCCCGCCGATGATCCAGAAAAGGTCAAAACCTCGGAGGGCATCGAGAGACAAAAGGCGTTCGGGCTTAGGAGGAGGGGCATCCATGGGGTGGAGCTTTTCTAGCTCACCGCTGACGAAGGTCTACCCGGAAAGTTCTCCTTAATGGCCCACCGCCATAGAAAGCGGAAATGGATACAACGTTGCCGCATTCCGCCAACCGCCGGAACCCAGCGCAGCTAGGTTGCGCTTACATCCGCTCCACTGGCTCGATGCCCAGCAGTCGCAACCCGACTTCCAAAATAGCGGTGGTACGGGAGCAAAGCATCAGACGACGGGCCTTCACCGCCGGTTCGTCCACGATGACGCTATCGGCCGCATAAAACGCGCCATACGCCGCCGCTAATTCATGGAGGTAAGTGCAAAGGTGATGCGGGCGCAGGTCCTCTAAGGCTGAATCCAAAGCCGCGGTGAAGCCCAGCAGCTTACGCGCAAGGGCGATTTCCGTCGGCGTTTCCGGGTCGGTCGCGCCTTCTTCGCCCTGTCCGACGGCTAGTCCGCTCTTCCGGAAAATCGAACGCACCCGGACCACGGCATACATCAGGTACGGCGCGGTGTTGCCTTCGAAAGCCAGAAGTTTTTCCCACGAGAAGGTGTAATCCATCGTGCGATTCGAGGAAAGGTCCGCATAACGTAGAGCGGCCACCCCGATGGCCTTAGCAATCGCAAGATGCTCGGCCTCCGGAAGGTCTGGGTTCTTCTTCTTCACTTCCTGATAGGCCCGTTCGGTGGCCTCATCGATCAGTTCCTGAAGTCGCACCGGATCGCCCGACTTGGTCTTAATGGCCTTGCCGTCCTCACCGAGAATCGTCCCGAACCAGACGTGACGCAGGCGAGGCAGCTTGCGTTCCGAAGCCTTGAACCATTTAGCCCCGGTCACGAACAGCTGATGAAAATGATCCTGCTGACGGCCGTCGGTCACATAGATGATCTCGTCGGCCTTGAAATGCTCGAGTCGATAAAGTAACGTCGCCAAGTCCGTGGAAGCGTAATTCGAAGAGCCATCGCGCTTCCGGATGATGAACGGCATCTTGGTCTCGGCGTGTCGCGAGAACCGCGGCTCCTCGTCGTGCCAGGCGACCAAGGCACCTTCGCTTTCCTCGGCGAGGCCGTATTGCTGCAACTCGGCATAGACCTGTTCGACCTTATCTCGATAAAAAGATTCCCCGAGGATGACGTCTGATTTTAAGCCGAATTGGTCGTAAATGCGCTGACAGGCCGCATTGGAAACTGCGACGATTTCCTTCCAGAGGGCGAGATTCGCGGCGTCGCCCGTCTGCAGCTTCGCCAGTTCTGCCCGGGCCGCGTCCATGAGCGCCGGATCGACCTTGGTGGCGGCGCTACCCTCCTTGTAAAGACGCTCGAGGTCTTCGAGGGCGTTCGGGCTCTTGGCATCCAACTGGAAACCGGCACGACGGATTGCGAGGATCAGGATGCCGAAATTAGTGCCCCAATCGCCGATATGGTTGTCGCGCACCAACTCGGCGCCGCAGAATTCGACCAGACGTGCGACCGCTTCGCCGATGACGATCGGCCGCAGATGACCGACGTGCATCTGCTTCGCGGTGTTCGGCGAAGGATAATCGATGACGACTTTGCGGCCGCCCATCAGACGGGCCGCGCCCGCGCGCCATTTCGATTCATCGCGATACTCCCGCAGCCAGGCACCGAGGGCGACGGGCGTGAGTTTGAAATTAATGAACCCGGGGCCAGCGATTTCGACCTGAATCAGTTTTTCGTCGAGTCCCCCTTGAGTGCGGAGCGATTCGAGCAAAGCACTCGCTAGAGCCCGCGGATTCGCTTTGGCTTTTTTTGCCGCCGCCAAGACGCCATTGGCCTGGAAGTCTGCGTGACGGGGATCCGAGGGCTTCAACTCCGGATTGAAATCGACCTCGAGACCAGGGACGGTAGCGGCGGCCTTGCGCAGCAGGGCGTCGATTTCGCGGGCAGGATTGAACCAGACAGACATGACTTAAGCCGTAAGCCCCTACGCCCCCTCGGCAAGCGAAGAAGGCGCAAGGACTCAGGCCGGGCTTATTTAAGCGTCTTCAGATAGGCGAAGAGGTCCGTCACCTGCTCGTCCGTGAAGCCGTCGAGCAGGCCTTCCGGCATGAGCGAGCGACGCAGGTATTTGACGGAAGCCACTTCGGCCTTGGGCACGCGACGATCGGCGCCGCCGGGCTGACGAAGCACGTAGGCCGTCGCATCCTCGGAAACGTAGAACGCCTCGATGACCTCGCCCGCCTTGAGCTTCACCTGGAAGATACGGTACGCGGCTTCAATCGCGGCGTTCGGGTCAATGATATTACGGATGACGGCTTCCATGCCCATCGCGCCCGCGCCGGAAAGGTTCGGGCCGATGAGTCCGCCCTGCCCGTTGATCATGTGGCAGGCCTGACAAAGCGCGACGACGGCCTTGCCCTTGCCGACATCTCCGCTTTTCTGCGCCAGCGCGAAGTAATGAGCAGTCTTGGTCTCCAACGCCGCAAACTGCGCAGCGTTCAACAACGGCGGCGAATCTGTCGAGCGTACGACCTTCGCCCCGGCACCGAGCTTACCCCACGCGGCATCACCCTTCGCCGAAGCGAAGACGAGTGACTTAGGCAGAGGTTCGCCGGCGAAAGTGCGCGTCATGTTCGCGCGGACTTCAGCCGGCTTACGCTCGACGTTCCAAACGCGGTATTCGGCAAAGGCGCCCAGCGTTCCGCCCTTGGGCGTCGACCAACCGATAGTGAGGCCGGGCAGATCATGCGGCACGGAGCTCTTCGAGGTACCCGTGAGTTCTCCATCCTGATAAATGCGCAGGATACCGGCGGCATCGCGAGAGAACGCGACATGCGTCCAAATGCCGGGTGAGGTTGGTTTGGCGGACACGACGGCATCGCGAATCGTACCACCGAAATAGGCACGGAAGATCCCACCAGCGAAATTGAGGTCCAAGATGTCCATCCCGCCAAGGATGCTGTCGTTATTATCGATTTTACCGTCCAGACGGACCCAGGTCTCGATGGTGAAAGGACCCTTGAGCGAGATATTGGCATTGGCTACGGCGTCGTTCGAACCATCCAGTGCCAAGACGCTACGGAAGACGCCACCGAGCTGAACGGAGACAATCGCAAGCTCG
>CAINMU010000019.1 GCA_903850885.1 uncultured Opitutia bacterium
GCTAAGCGTTACCAGGACGTTTGAACCACCAATGAGGTTCGCAACGCTGATATTGCGGTCGGTTTGGCCACTGGTATTTTGGTTAACAGTGACGCGGTTGTAGATAAGACCAGCTGGAGCGGCGCTCTGGGCAGAGGCTGCGGCGGCTAAGGTCGTGAGGGTGATGATAGGTAGGATATGCTTCATAGCGGTGACAGTATTGCTACAGGTCTAAGACAAAAACAAGCAAAAAGTGACGGGGTTTCGACAACCCCTGTTTTATTCACATTATGCACCGCTATTCACAAAGGTATGTGAATAAGACTGGGGGGCGTTGATAGTCATACACTAGGGGCAATTGCTCCAAACACATCCGGGCCACGATCTAGACTAAAGGCGCCAGCTCTGGCTCAGCTGACCGGCTGATCCTTACCCCCTAAATAGGGAAGAAACGGCTTAAAATCATCAAATTGCCCTATTTTGCCTAATATATGGGTTAGCCCTTCCAATGAACTCCCCTTCCCATTTTTAATCGAGGCTTTGGGCGGCCTTTAGGTGTACCCACCCAAACCACCCAGCCCCCACCCCGGCCACCACCGCTAGGCCAACAAAAAACCCGCTGGGCGAGCCAAGCGGGTTTGGGGGTAAAGCTCGATTTGAGCCTTACTTGCGACGGAACTTCGAATTGAACTTTTCGACGCGACCGGCGGAGTCCACGAAGCGCTTCTCGCCGGTGTAGGCGGGATGCGAATCCATGGTGACTTCGCGACGAACGACGAAAAATTCAACCCCATCGATCATCTTAGTCTCTTTAGACTTCATGGTCGAACGGGCTGGAAACTCGCGGTTTGTGGAGACATCCACAAAGACGACGTTGTTGTATTCAGGATGGCCTGCCTTCTTCATATAAATAGGGGGTTATAGTGTGATTAGCCCTGGCGTGCTTTGTAGCGAGGGTGGGTCTTGTTGATCACGTAGATACGGCCTTTACGGCGGACTACCTGGCAATTCGGGTGACGCTTCTTGAGCGACTTGAGAGAGGAGGAGACTTTCATGGTCAGGAGAGCCGTAATGGGAACGGCAGGTCGGCCAACAAAGTTAACCCATGCCCAAGTGTCAACGGGATTTCCTAGGCTTGTGAGAGTCTCTGCGAAGGCTTTGAATAGCGGCATGGAAACTCGCGTGCGCCCCGCCACCCTCGCCGACGCCCAAGCGATCAACGCCATCCATAATCACTACGTCCGGACCTGCACCTGCACCTGGCAAACCATCGAAGAAACCGAGGAAAATAGGCTGAAATGGCTGAAATCAAGAAATCAAGCCCACCCCGTCATCGTGGCTGAAATCGGGCATCAAGTCGTCGGCTGGGGGTCGATTTCAGCCTATAACACCCGGACAGGTTGGTCAGCGACCGTGGAAGACTCGGTTTTTGTCCATCACGCCCACCAAGGCAAAGGTCTGGGTAAGCTGATTTTGGGAGACCTGCTGCTTCGGGCCGAGCAATTGGGCCATAAATCGGTGATTGCCCGTATTTCAGGCGAACAAGTCGGGAGCTTGCGCCTGCATACCTCGCTCGGCTTCGAGCCGGCAGGGCTGTTAAAGGCCGTCGGGCGCAAGTTCGAGCAAGACCTGGACTGCGTTTACCTCCTAAAATCGCTGCGAAAGCCCTGACCTTGACAGGGGGAAAGCGAACCCTTTGCTCAGACCCTCGATTGTTCGCTCAGGTGGTGGAATGGCAGACACGCTAGATTCAGGTTCTAGTGCCCATAAAGCGTAAGGGTTCAAGTCCCTTCCTGAGCACCATCGTTCTTCGGCCCCGGATCTTCCGGGGCCGCCCTCGGGGGTTGCGCCTATCACAGTTGTAGTTGAAATACACTTACATCGTAAAACCTGCCTAAAAGCCTACCCCAAGGTAAAATACCCACCCACCTGACGAGGAACTAGGGTGTTTAACTAATAACTATTATTGTGCCAATCCCGAGATAAGATTAGACCCGAATCGTCACCGCATGGCCGACCTTTCCACCCTCCCCGAACTTCTGCCTTGGCCTTACTTGGTCTGCAGCCGCGAAGGCTTGGTCCTATTCGCCAACCAGCACGTCGAACGTGCGATCGGGCTGAAAATTTCCAAAGACGCGAAGATCGACGAAATTTTTCAGGAGTTAGAAAGCGGCCGACCGATTTCATCTTTAGTGAAGACCGCGGCCCGCTGGTCGGCCTGGAGCGGGCTCTTGGAATTACGCCACCCAGAGAAAGGCCGCCCGACGCTCGCCACCAAGGTCATCCTTCAGCCTGACCCGAAATTACCTAACCAAGTCTGGGTCATCTTCGTCGACGACGCCCAACTCAACGGCGTCCCCCTCCTCACCCCGCGTTCGAGCGTCAGCCTCGCGCGTACGCTCATCGAAAACTCGCCTGACTTCATCATCTTCCGCGACCTTCAAGGGCGTATCCTGCACACCAGCCGCAGCTTCGACGACTTCTTAGCCCTGCCCTACCGCGGCTTTTTATCCGACCTGAAGCTGAAAGACATCCTCGATCAAGTGACGTTTGAGCAGTTTGAAAAGTTCGACGAAGAAGTGACGCGGACCGGCCAGAGCATGCGCCACGCCGTGATGCATTTCGCCACCCATGACGGCCGCTCTCGTCTGGTCCGGGTCGTCCATGAACGTATCAAAGGCGGCGGCGGCTTGCCCGCCGGCCTCCTTACCTTCGCCAGCAACGTAACCGAAACGGTCGACGAGCATAATCGCCTACGTCTCGCCCTCGACAAGGCCGAGGAAGTCGCGGCCGCCAAATGGCAATTCGTGGCCAACGTGACCCACGAGATTCGCAACCCGCTCAACGCCATCCAAGGCCTTTGCGAAACCGGCCTGGAAAACCCTGGTTCTGCCTACGACGATATCCTGCAGAAAATCCAGCAGTGCGCCGGCGAGCTCGAAGACACCGTGCGCGACATCCTGGATTTCTCCCGCCTCGACCGGGGCAATGTCACCATCGAGAGCATCCCCTTCAATCCCATCCGGGCCTTCGAAGAAGTCGCCGCGCAATTCCAACATCAAGCGCGCCGTAAAGGCATCGAGCTGGCGGCGTTATGCCAGGTAGACGCACCGCAATCAGTCATGGGAGATCCCGTCAAATTCCGCCGGATCATCGCCAACCTCGTCGGCAACGCCGTGAAATTCACCCAACAGGGCCACGTCCACGCTTTTCTGGAATTCGAAAATCGCGACGGAAGGCTGCGCGCGCAACTACAAGTCAGCGATACCGGTATCGGCATCCCCCCTGATCGGCTGGAAAGCATCTTCGAACCTTTCACCCAAGCCGACGCCTCGACGACGCGACGCTTTGGCGGCACCGGCCTCGGCCTGACCATCGTGCGCAGCCTCGCCCAAGCCATGGATGGTTTCGTCAAGGTCAAGAGCGAGCCCGGCAGCGGCAGCACTTTTACGGCGACCGTCCAGCTCGACCTTAACCCAGCGTTCACCTCTCTGCCCAACCCGAACCTAAGCCAGCAACGGCTCCTGATTGTTGGCGGCGACTCCACGATTAGACGCTGGCTCAACCATGCACTCACGCACTGGGGGGCGACTTGTATCGAAATCGAAAATAACGAGGCCATCGAAGGCACCTGGAACGAAGCCGCTGCGCAAGGTACCCCCTTCACCCGCGCCCTCATTGACTTACCCGACGACGTCAACCCGCGCCTCCCGGCAATTCCCCGTGAATTGACCATCCTCATGACCGCACCGGAATTAGAACTGCGCCGTCATGCCCAACTTTACAAACCCCTCACGCTGACGGCGCTCGCCGCCAAATTTGTCGCCGAACTCCCTCTACACAGTGATGATAGCACCGTACTTCGCCCGAACGGTCCGCGCCGTCGCTTGCGCATTCTCGTCGCCGAGGATAATGAAGTGAACCGCGAAGTCGCGGTCGCACGGCTCCGGCGGGCCGGCCATGAGGTCAATGCCGCTGTCGACGGCGAGGCCGCCTTGGAGCTCTGGCGGGCCAAGGATTTTGATGTGGCCATCCTCGACATCCAAATGCCTCTGCACGACGGCATCGATGTCGCCACGACCATCCGGGCCGAGGAGCGGGATCGCAACCGGCGCCACACTTTCCTGCTCGCCCTGACGGCGATGACCCAAGAAACCGATCGGGCCCGCTGTGAAATCGCCGGCTTCGACGCCTACCTGGCCAAACCCGTCCGCGGGACCGAACTCCTCGAAAAATTGGAAGTCTTCGCCAGCCAGAATATAACGCTAAATAAGTCTGAAACTGACGATTTCAGCCAAGCCATCCATCAGGCCGAAGCCGAGGAAGCGGAAGACCTGCGCTGCGCCGCCCGATCTTACGTGCGCCATGCCCATGACATGATTCACCGGCTGGAGGTCGCCAGAGGTGCAAGTAATCTCGAATTACTAAGCCGGGAGGCCCACGGAATCAAAGGCATGCTCTCGCTGATGTCCTGTGCCAGCCTCGCCCGCCTGGCTAACTCGATTGAAGTAGACCCCGGGCAAGCGGATATCAGCGTTCATGCAAATGAGCTCATCGTCGGCTTGCGGAATCTGCTCGAGACCTTACAGTCTCGGTCAGACCTAAGCCCACATGGCTAAGCCGAAAACTAAGCTCGAAAATAAGCCCCAGACGGTTGTCGCCCCCGCTCCCAAGTGGAACGTGGTCGTACTGAACGATCCAATCAATTATCAAGGTTATGTCGTCATCGCCTTCGTCAGCGTCTTGCGCATCACCAGCCCAGAGGCCAAGAAACTCATGCGGACCATCCATCAAAACGGGCGCACCACCGTCTGGACTGGCGAACGCGAACGCGCTGAGATGCTCGCTTTGGAGTTACAGCAATGGCACTTGAACGCCCTGCTCGAAAAAGATGCCTGAACTACGCCTCAGCATGACGGCCGAAGCCCGGACCGTCCTAACCGATCTGCTTAAACTCATCGCGCCGGCGGCGGCCCGCGTCAGCGTGAACCGAGCCCAAATCCCCGATAACGACCTAGAAATCGCCGGCTTCTGGACGGAGAACCTTTCCGCCCACGCCACCGAAGAAGCCCGCCTCTTAGCCCACGCTTTTATCCAGGCCAAAGGCGACCCGGCCATAATCATATTACGAGACGAGGCCCAAGCTTGCGCCTTCTTACGGGCGCTCTCCGCCGTACGCTTCGCCCTACGCGACCTCGTCTTCGCCGATATCTCGGACGACCGGCTGGAAGACCCCAGCGACCTGGACGACGACGAAAGCCTGCCGACCGAAAAGCGCCACGCCCTCGCCTGCTACGCCTGCTTTGGCCTCTTGCAACAATCGTTAGTCCGGCAGCTTGACCCCGAAGCTTTTGATTAAAGTAAGAAAGCGATTGAAGGCGCACCTTGCCTCGTCAACAACTGAACTGTGTTACAGGGCCTGACCGGACTACTTCAAGATCTCATCCGACTGCTTAAGAAAGCCGTCGCCCTTCCCCGTCCCGCCCTCTTCCCGATTGGACGCGTGGCCAAAGAGATCGATGGTCCGACCGTCAAGGCCGACCTAATTGCCGGATTAAGCGTGGCCTTGCTGGCCTTTCCGATGTCGATGGCTTTCGCGATGAAAGCAGGCCTGCCGGTGTGGTGCGGGCTCGTCGGCTGCGGGGTGGCCGCTTTTGTGGCGCCGATTTTCAGCGGCTCGGCCAATCTCTCCGCCGGCCCGACCAACGCTTCCGCCGCCTTGCTCCTCGGTGCCTTTGCGACCTTAGGTGCGATCTCACCCGAACAACGGGCGGCGGCCTTACCCACCTTGGTCCTGATGGCGGGCATCTTCCTTTTACTGGCCTCATGGCTACGCCTAGGAGGCTTTGCTGATTTCGTACCGCGCACGGTTATCTCCGCTTACATCGCCGCCGCCGCGCTCCGTGTCATCGCCCTGCAATTACCCACCGCCCTCGGCATGCCCGGCGACCACAGTGGCGAAATGCTCTTTGAAGTCATTTGGGCTGCCGTAAAAATGGGCCGCCATCTGCTCATCAACGTCGATTTCTATTTAGCCATCGTCACCGGGATAACTTACTTCCTTCTCCGCAAACCTTACGGTGCGGGCAAAGCCATCGTGGGCGCCATCACCGTGGCGACCATCGGCGCCGCGCTGGGTCAATCGGTCATCCATAACCAAGGCTCCCATGCCGATCTCGTGCATTATGTCGGCGATGCCGCCCGTTCCGCCGCCGTGCTCCACCTGCCCGAATTTTCGTCGCATACTTTCTCCACACTCTTCTCCCCAGCCCTCGCCCTCGCGGTGCTGGTCATCATCGAAGGGACGGCCAATGCCCGGGCTTCGGCGCTAAAAACGGGGCGCGCCTCCGATTTGCACCAAGAAGTCTTCGGTCTCGGCATGGCCAACCTCGCCTGCGCCTTCTCCGGCGGTATGGCAGCCTCGGGCTCGATTAGCCGCTCGGCGCTCAATGTCGCCAGCGGTGCCCGCACGGCTTACGCTTCGTTGTTCTGCGGCCTGATCATCCTCGGGGCCGGCTTGCTAATCAGCAGCTGGGTCGCCCTTGTGCCGCTCTCATGCCTGGCGATCTTGGTCATCCTGGCGGAAATCGAATTGGCCAATTTCGCGGTGATCAAATTGATCTTAAAATCCGGCGCCCAAGATCGCACGGTCTTCCTCGCGACTTTCATCACCGCCCTCATCGCCCCCCTCGACGTGGCAATCTTCTTCGGTACCGGCATCGCCGTGGCGTTCTACCTGCGCAAGACTTCGAAGCCCGAAGTTGTTGAATATGACTTCTCCGAGGCTGGCGAAATCAAGGTACGCCCCAAGGGCCAAGGCACGACGGGCATTTCCATCCTGCACGTCGAAGGCAGTCTGCACTTCGGTGCGACTCAAGCCTTCCATGAACATCTGCGTCGCGCCTCTTCGGATCCGAATCTGAAAGTGATGGTAGTAAAGTTCCGCGAGGCCATCCACCTCGACGCCAATGGCGTCCTTTTATTACGCGATTTATCCGAGACCTTGAAAGCCGCGCAGCGCCATCTGATCCTCTGCGAAGCTAAGCCCGAGACCATGGCGATCTTCCAGAATGCCGGGTTGGTCGAAACCATCGGGTCGGAAAACGTCATCCCCTGGGACGAAACAAACCCCACGGCCGCGCTGGCCAAAGCCGTCCGGCGGGCCCGCGAACTGGCAGGCGGGGGCGAAGCCGTCCTGCACATCGTCACCGCCCCGCACCCCGAGCTACCCCGACCCGCCTCGGCGACCGGGGAGGATTGGCAGATTTAGGCAACTGCCGCCTTTTTCGGACAAGTGGAACGGGACCTTAAGGGTTTTATGGAGGTTTATGAATTATGGCTTGAAGCCTGCCCTCCGACTCCCCCTTTTGGGGAGGTGTCCGCGTTGATTCGGACCTCACTTTCCTAGAACCATGAGCACCTACAGCGAAATCCAACAACACCTCGGCACTGAAGC
>CAINMU010000020.1 GCA_903850885.1 uncultured Opitutia bacterium
GGTTGCGATGTCGCGGAGGAAGGCGGACTTCTGCTTGCCCGAGAGCGCGGCGAGGGCCGGGGTGGCCTGAGCGGCCAGGGCGCAGGCCTTGTCGGCCTCGGCGGCAGTGGCCGGGAAGAAGTCCGGCTCAAGGGCGGTCGCTGTGGCAGGATTGATCGCACGGTAGGGGGCGGCGGTGGACTGGCCGCGCGCGAAACCGATGAAAGAGTGGCCGAGGAGGGACGACATGGAGAGAAGGGCAAGGGTTAGGGGGCTCAGGCTCCGGAGGCAAACAAGATAGGCCGTGGGTTCGGGTTGCAGGTGGCGGTTCGCACGTTTGGCTGGAAGCAGGCCTGACCCCGGCCACTTATGCGTTTCCCTGTCTTTTTCTTTCTGTATCTGAATGTCGTTCTCACGGCGGCGCCGGTCTTCGATTGGGCGACGTCCGGCGGCGGCGCCAAGGCCGACAAGGTCCGTGGTCTAAACGTCGACCGCGAAGGAAACGTCTTCATCGCCGGCGAGTGCGCGGACGAAGTCTGCTTCGGCGCGGCAACGCACAAGGGGCTTGGTCTTAATGATGTCTTTGTCGCTAAGCTTGATGCTCGCGGCAAATGCCTATGGTCAAAGGTCGCAGGCGGTCCGAAGGTCGATCGTGCTTACGCGGTGGCGACGGATGCACAGGGCAACTCCTACGTGACCGGACATTTTCAAGGCGAGTCGGCTGAGTTCGATGGACATGTCGTCCGCGGCCTCGGGGATTACGACGCCTTCGTGGTCTCTTACGATCAGGACGGAAAGTTCCGATGGGTCCGCTCGATGGGCGGCAAAGGGTATGACTACGGCCATGGCGTGGTCATTGACAGTCATGGCGACGTGATCGTCGCTGGCGCGGTCGTAGGCGAGGCTACGTTCGGCGACGTGGTCGTGCCTAATGAGGCCGCGGGGCATTTTTTCGTCGCGAAATATCACGCCGACGGAACGCTGATCTGGGTCAAAGTCGCGACCGGTAAGGCCACTGGTTCCGCCCATGGTGTCGTCGTTGATGGCCGGGATAATATTTATATCGGAGGTCTCAGCGCAGGCATCGGCGCGTTCGGTGCTCAGTCGCTTTCCTCGCCCAAGGGCACTTCGGCGCTCGTCGCCAAACTCGATCGCGACGGCCAGGTGCTCTGGCTGAAGCAGCATCTCGGCGAACCCAGCTGCCTGTTCCATGAGATCGCCTGCGACGCTCAAGGACGCGTCTGGGCCAGTGGCATGTTTAAGGGCAAGGCCGTGGTCGGGGCTGATACCTACGCCACGACCAGCGCCAAGGATTCCGATGCGTTGCTCTGTCACTATGATGCCGACGGCAAGCTGCTCTGGAGTCGGGCCGGGCAGGGGCCGGGTATCGACTATGGCCTGGGCATCGCCACCGACGGGGTAGGCAACGCGTACCTCACCGGCGAATGCTCGGAGACTTTCTCACTCGGTGGCAAAAGCCTGCGTAGCCGCGGCGCGACGGACGTCTATGTCGCCAAGTTCGATGGGGCTGGCACGTTGGCCTGGCTCAAGCAATCCGGCGGCGTTGGTTCTGATAGCGCTTACGTCGATGTGATGGACGGACACGGCGGCTTGCTCATCGCCGGTGCCTATGTCGGGGTTCAGCATTTAGATGATCTCACCCTGACGAGCAAGGGGAGTGGTGATGCCTACGTAGCGCGGCTACCCTTGGAGCCGATTCCGCCACCTTCCCGATAGTTCTGTCGGAAGGTTGGGTGATTTCGCTCCTTCGTCCCCTGTAAAGGGGGCGGCCAGGCGTCGCGCTGGTCTTCAAGGCAGGCGTTTTCTTAAGGAAGTTGAAACTATGCCCCTTGGGCTTTGTTATATGGAGATACCCCTATGCGATTTCTTCTGTTGTTTCTCTCCTTATTGGCAGCTTGTGCGGTGGCCGGCGCCGAGGAGGTCGGTGTCTTGGTCCGCTTCGGCCTGAACGACCGTGCTCCGACCGCCTGGGACGGGTCCGTCTCGGTCTCTGCGGGCAAGGTGGATACGGTCACGGGTTGGCGGTTCCAGATGAAGGATGAGGTCGACGGCCTCTCCTGGAAGGCTTCGACGCGCCCCCTGACCATCCGTCGCTCTAATGCGCAGAAGAAAGGCGCCCAGGGTGCCAAGAAGAAGGCCGCTGGCGAAGAGATGGCTGACAATGGCATCATCCTGCGCCTTACCGACGTCAGTGACGACGCCGTCGTCACGTTGAAGCTGTCTAAGGGCGAGGTGACCTTCCGTCTCGGCGAGATTCCTTACGATCATGTGCTGGCCAAGCTGGGTGGTGCTCTCGAAATTGAACGCGTCGCCTCCACTGCGAAAATCACCGAGACCCGGGCCGATGACGACTATCCCGCCATCGCCGTGGCCGCTGACGGTACCGTCTATACGGCCTACTCCAGCTTCACTCCTGGACTGGATCGCGATCAGCGTGCCAAGGCGATGACTTCCCCTCCGGCAGATTTCGGTTACCTGGCCAAGGTTCCCGGTGGCGATCGTCTGATGCTCAGCATTAAGGGGAAAGACAAGGCCCTCACCGTACCGGTGACCCCTGATGGCTGCGATATCTATAAGTCCGCCGTGGCTTTGGACGGTGCCGGCCGTCTGTGGATTTTTTGGAGCGAGAACAAGGCCTGGAAGCAGATGAAATCCATGCCCAACTTCGAAGTCTGGGCCTGCTCTTATGCCGACGGCGCCCTCACTGCGCCGGTCAATCTTTCCCAGAACGAGGCGAACGACATCAGCCCGGTTGCCACTACCGATGCGAAGGGGCAGGTCTGGGTCGCGTGGCAAGGGGTGCGTGACGGCGTCTTCCGCGTGTTGGCTCGTCGCCAGTCGGGTTCGTCCTGGTCGTCCGAGATGCGCGTCAGCACCCAGAACGGCAGTTGCTGGACGCCGGCGATTGCGGCCTCAAAGGACGGCAAGGTTAGCATCGCCTGGGACACTTATGACAAGGGCGACTATGACGTCTGGCTGAGGACGTATGCCACCTCCGGTGAGCCTACGCCCGCCCGCCCGGTCTGTAATTCTTGGCTCTATGAGGCCCGGCCAACGTTGGCTTACGACGGACAGGACCATCTCTGGGTTTGCTGGGAGCAGAGTGGCGCCACCTGGGGTAAGGATTGGGGTGCCTATGATAATAAGGACGGCATCGGCTTGTATAAGGGCCGTCAGATCGGCCTGCGCGTCCTCGCGGATGACAAGTGGATGGAGCCGGTCGCCTCGCCGACGAACGCGTTCGTCAATTCCAAGCCGCGTGCCAAAGGCAAGAACCTGCCGGTGCGTACGCCTGAGCCCGTCGATCGCACTAAGGGCGAGGAAGCCGAAGTCGATGAATCCGCGAACGCCTACAATAATCTCGGCCGCATCGTCGCGGACAAAGATGGCCGCGTCTGGCTGCTCTCGCGCAGCCGTCAGAATAATTTCAACACCCCCCTGGGCACGGTCTGGCTCAATCACGCCATCTATTTCGACGGCAAGGCTTGGGTCGGGCCGATCCTGCTGCCGCATTCCGACAACCTGCTCTACAATACGCCGGCGGTATCCGCGCACCCTGAAGGCGGCATCATCGTCGCTCATTCGAGCGACCATCGCCAGAGCGCGCACGTGCAGAAGCTCGGAGCCGGTAGCGAATCTAACCTCAACGCTGAAAAGGACCCGTTCGACAATGACGTCTATCTCAGCCGTCTTGAGCTGCGCAGCGCTGCCGTCGTGCCGCAGCTGAAGGCGGCGCGTGCGACCCTCAAATCCGACCCTCAGCCTTCGGGCGAGACGATCAAGGAGCGCGAGGAAATCGCCCGGGTCAGGGCCTACCGCTCTAACGCGACGGGTACCCAGCTGCAAATCATCCGCGGCGAGTTTCATCGCCATACTGAGATCTCCGGCGACGGTGGCAGCGACGGACCGTTGGAAGACATGTGGCGCTACGCGATCGACGTCGCTGGGATGGATTGGCTGGGCTGCGGCGACCATGACAATGGTGGCGGCCGCGAATACCCCTGGTGGCTGACTCAGAAGACCACGGATGCCTTCCGCATCGCCGGCAAGTTCGAACCGCCTTTCACCTATGAGCGTAGCGTGACCTATCCTGAAGGCCACCGTAACGTCGTCTTCGAGCAGCGCGGCGTCCGAACGCTGCCCCGTCTGCCGAAGTCCGCCCGCGATTTCACGGGGCATGCTCCGGATACCCAGATGCTCTACGGCTACCTGAAGGCTTTCGATGGCGTCTGCGCTTCCCATACCAGCGCGACGTCGATGGGCACGGACTGGCGCGACTGGAACCCGCAGTACGAGCCGATGGTCGAGATCTACCAGGGTGCGCGTCAGAATTACGAACGCCCCGGCGCACCTCGCTGCCCGACGGCTGACGACTCGATTGGAGGATGGGAACCGCTCGGCTTCATCAATCTCGCCTTCAAGAAGGGATACCGCTTCTCCTTCCAGTCGAGTAGCGACCATGGCTCGACCCATATCAGCTACGCGCTCGTGTATGCCGAGAACAACTCACGTGAAGCTCTCCTCAAGGCAATGCGCCTACGGCACACCTACGCCGCCACGGACAATATCGTCGCCGAGTATACCTCTTCGGCCGCCGGAAAGAGCTACATGATGGGTGATGAGTTCACGACCTCGGAGTCCCCGACCCTGAAGCTGCACCTGCAGGGGACGGCTCCTTTCGCCCTCGTTGTGCTCGTGAAGGACGACGTTGAGGTCAAGGTATGGGAACCTGGCAACGCCGAGGTCAACCTGACTTGGACCGACCCGTCGCCCGTCGCTGGCAAGACCAGTTATTACTATTTCCGCGGCGAGCAGCAGAAGCAGCCGCGCGATTCCTTCGGCGAACTCGTCTGGGCTTCGCCGATGTGGATCACCTACGCTCCGGCGGCCAAGTAAGTCCGGATGCGTCTGCGGTGGTTTCAGCCGGGCTTAGGGCGTAGGCTCGCCCTTGCCATGCTTTGGCTGGGCGGGTTCGTCTTGCCGGACGCCTACGCGCATAATCCCGAGACCAGCTACCTCCGGGTGGTCATCGACGCCGATGTGATGCGGACGAGGTTAACCTACGATCTCATGACCCTCAATCGGATCGTCGCGCTGGACGATGATCATGATCGACAGGTCAGTCGCGAGGAGCTTGCTCGGCATGCGCCGGAAATCGTCGCCTTCCTTTCGGAGCGTATTGACGTGGAGGCTACGGGGTATGCGCCGGGAATCGGCGCCTTTGTTGGCTTCGATTGGCCACCGGACGCCGGTAAGGCCATTCCCGAGAAAGATTATCATTCCGCCCTAGCCCTGGTCGCCTTTCGTTTTGAGCGGGTCTTCGAAGATGAACCCGAGGATGTGGCCTTCGATTTCCGCTTATTCGATCGACTGGGAGAAAGGCATTCCGTCTTGGGAAGCTTCGTACACGCAGGTCAGGCGACCGAAGTGGTGTTCACTCGGTTCGAACCTGACTATGAATATGTCACTGGGCATGAGGTTTCACTGTGGCGTCGTCTGTGGCAGTTCTTCCAGATGGGGGTCGCCCATATCTTTCTCGGATTCGACCATCTCTGCTTCCTCGCCGCCTTGATCCTGGTCGCCAGGCCGAAGGAGCTGGTCAAGGTGGTGACGGCTTTCACCGTGGCCCACACCTGCACGTTGATCCTGGCCACGTTGGATTGGGTCGCGTTGCCGACGCGACTGGTCGAAGCGGGGATTGCGGCTTCGATCGTCTACGTCGCCTGGGAGAACCTGACGCCCCGCGAACGTCCCCATCGTTGGGTTCTTACCTTTGCTTTCGGCCTGGTGCACGGCTTTGGCTTCGCCGAGGTCCTGAGAGGCATGTCTTTGCCCGATGAAGGCCTCGTGCGCTGTCTGCTTTCCTTCAACCTCGGAGTCGAAGCCGGGCAGTTAGCGATTGTTGGCTGCCTGGTCTGGCCGATGCTCCGCTTGCGCGGGACCTCGTCCTATGAGCCGTTTGTCCGTCGCGCCTCGTGGTGTCTTCTAGGCCTAGGTGTGGCATGGTTCTGCGATCGCATCTTCGGACTAGGGTGGATGCCTTTCTGACGAGTAACTGTGGTATTGTAAGCATCTGTCATGGAGGCAAATTGATGCTTCCCCATGCGTCCTACTATTCTCGCTCTCGGCTTCTTGCTGGCTGGACTGACCGCAGCCGAGAGGCCGAACATCATCGTAATCTTGGCCGACGACCAAGGCTTCGGCGATCTCGCTGCCAATAATCCCCAGAGCAAAATCGCGACCCCTAACCTAGACGCCTTGGCCAGGGGCGGCCTCCGCTTTACTGACGGCCATACGTCGTCGGGCGTCTGCACGCCGACCCGCTACAGTCTGCTGACCGGTCGTTACCACTGGCGCACGCGCCTGCAGTCTGGTGTGCTCGGCGGTTTCTCGCCTCCGCTCATCGCCAAGGATCGTCTCACCGTCGCCGGCATGCTTAAGCAGCAGGGCTACGCGACGGGCTGCTTCGGCAAGTGGCACCTCGGGATGAGCTTCCCGCTGAAGAACGGCGGCGTCGCCGACGATGGTGGCAACTTCAGCAAATCCTTCCAAGACGCCGCCTCGGTCGACTACGGGCGCGATATCCTGGACGGGCCGGTCGACCACGGCTTCGACACGTACTTTGGCATCAGCGCCTCGCTCGACATGCCACCCTTCGTCTGGATCAAGGACCGCCGCGTCACGGAGATTCCGTCCGCGACCAAGACTTGGATTCGTACCGGTCCGGCCGGGCCGAAGTTCGAAGCCGTCGATGTCCTGCCGTCCGTGATGGACCACACCATCGCCTTCATCGAGGCGCAAAAGAAGGCCGACCCGGCCAAGCCTTTCTTCGCCTATGTGCCGCTCAATGCCCCGCACACGCCGATCGTGCCGACCAAGGAGTTTCAAGGCTCCAGCGGTATCAGCCCCTACGCCGACTTCGTGAAGCAGGTCGACCATGACGTCGGCCGCCTGCTGGCGTCTTTGGAGAAACAGGGCCTGGCCGATAACACGCTCGTGATCTTCACGTCCGACAACGGGTGCTCGACTGCGGCAGATATCCCTCAGCTCCAGAAGGCCGGCCATGAGCCGAGCTACATCTACCGCGGCAACAAGGCCGACCTTTACGAAGGCGGTCATCGCGTCCCGTTCCTCGTGCGTTGGCCCGCCCAGGTGAAGCCAGGTGTGAGCAATGCCCTTGTCGGCCAGATCGATTTCTTGGCCACGTTCGCCGAGATCACCGGCGCGAGCGTTCCGGCCGCGATGGCCGAGGATAGCGTGAGCTTCCTGCCGGTCCTGCGTGGCGATAAGCTTGAGGTCCGCCAGGGTATCGTCAGCCAGTCGATCAACGGCAGCTTCGCGATCCGGAACGGCCAGTGGAAGCTTTGCCTCAGCGCCGGCTCCGGCGGCTGGAGTTCGCCGAAGCCCGGTCCTGAAGAGGCAGGGTTGCCTCCGGTTCAACTGTATGACCTTTCGAAAGACCCGGGCGAACGGAAGAATCTCCAGGCCGAATTCCCTGAGCGGGTCGCGGCCATGAAGGCCGAACTTGAGAAGACCATCGCACGCGGCCGTAGTACCCCGGGCAACGATCTCAAGAACGACGTCGAGGTCCAACTCATCAAGAAAAGCCCCGCTGGCAAAGCCAAGGCCAAGAAGAAA
>CAINMU010000021.1 GCA_903850885.1 uncultured Opitutia bacterium
CTGCCACTTGGGGGTGCCACCTGTCACCCGAAGCCCCGCGGTGCTTCCCCATCGATTCAGCCCTCTGTCATCGATTCAGTCATCGGTGCTTCCAACGTCTGTCCGCCCACGGACGCGACGCCGTCGCGCTCCACCCGCGCCCCAAGCCTATTATCCAGTCTCCGGTTTCCCCTTGAGCGCCCCCTGCATCGGGTAGGGCTGACCACCCTTGGTCAGCCGCGGCAAGGTAGGGACGGCTCTCCGAGCCGTCCGTTCGCCGTAGATGATTCGAATCTCATCCAGTTCAACGGCGGGCTCGGAGAGCCCGCCCTACCCAACACTGCCGCGGTTGAGCGGGCCGCTCAACCCTACCCAAGCCACCCGCCACCCGAAACGACGTCTCTCACTTTTGCACCGAGGGCAGCACGCGGTGCTGCCCCTACCCCAACCCCTACCCCTTGCTTTATTTGCCACTCGTGCTCACATTGCCCGCATGGAAATCTTTTTGGCCACCGGCAATAACCACAAGGTGGAGGAGTTTAACCGTCTTTTCGCCAAGGCGGGTTTAAAAGTAAAAGTACGATCGGCAAAAGACTTGGGTGGCATGCCGTATGTGGACGAGAATACGGGAACCTTCACCGGTAATTGTCGCCTGAAAGTCGAAGCGCTGCGTCGGATCGTCCCGCCCAAAACCTGGGTACTCGCGGATGACAGCGGCCTATGTTGCGATGCGCTGCAAGGCGGACCGGGTGTCGATTCCGCCGTCTATGCGGGCAACGGCGCGACGGACGCTGAGAATCGGGCCAAGCTGCTGGAAGCGATGAAAAAAGCTCCCGCCCACAAACGTGGTGCTCGCTTCGAGTGCCACCTCATCCTCCTCGGGCCTAACCATGAGGATGAAAAGTTTGTCGGTCAGTGTTGGGGAAAAATCTTAGACGCCGAAGTCGGCACGCAAGGTTTCGGTTACGACTCGCTCTTTGTCCCGGCCAATGAGGAAAAAACTTTTGGCGAATTAAGCCCGAAGCAAAAAGACGTCATCAGCCACCGCGCCAAAGCTTTCGCCTTGATGGTCGCTTGGTTCAAGGAAAACGGCTTCGGCCGAGGCTGATTCGCGAGAACTGACGGAAGCGAGGCAGGGACAGCACCGCGCCCGCTCAGAAGAATACTGCTTCCGACAACGCCTCGGCGGGGCCCATCAAGGCAACGCGCTGCGTAACAGGGCGCGCATCGTGGCTGCGCGTGAAGCTGATCGTCGCGCGAGTGCCTTGATCGGAATGCTCCCACGAAAAACGCGCGCCATCTTCATAGGACCACTCCGCATCGAAATTATCGCCCGGCGGTGGCGTCTCACTCAACGTGAAGGTAGAACTCAGATGCGCCCGCGAGAGGCCAGCGCAATGGGTAAGGCATTCGCGCATCCAAGAGAGAAGCCCGACGGCCTCGCCGCGCATACTTTTGCCATGCGAGAGCGCTACCGCCCGCAAGCCGCGCACGAGTTCAGTCGGAGCGTGGGCGGCCAGGTATTGCCCCAGAGCTTGACGCACGGGCAAGCAGCGCGCGACCGATAAATCGCGAACCGACGCCGGCACGGGAAAAGCTAATTTGAAAAATTCGTCGCCGCTGAGCGAACGATCGGCGACCACCCGGCGGCAGCGCGCGGTCCACGCGAGCCACGGCGTCATTTCGGCGACGGTCACGCCGTGCGCCCACAAGTGGGTCGGCAGATCGCCTTCCAACCAAGTAGACACGAGAGACTCGAGTTCGGTCGTCGGGCGGCCATGGGCAAGCAACAAGGCCTCACAGCAACGTTTACCGCGGCGGGAAGGGTCGAAGAAACAGACGACGTTGACCTTGGCCTCCAACGCCGCTTCCGCTTCCGCCGGGGGACGCGCGGCTAAGATCACCAACCGACAGGGATAACGTTGCGCAAAAAGGATGGCTTCGACGAAGCGGGCTTGGGCATCGGCAGCCGTAACGCGGGCGCCAAACATGAGCACGAGATTCATCTGCGACGCCCGGGGCGCTTCGTCCCCCTCGTTAGCCCATGCCTTGTCCAACGAAGGCAACGCGGCCGAGACTTTGACGGCAAAGCCCGGAAGCGCATCGATGACGGGGTGAGCCATATTTAAATTATCGACCAGCGTTGCGCCAGGCGTGGCCGTGCGCGGCCAGGAGGGTGTCAGCGCCAGCCGGACCCCAAGAACCAGCAGCGTAAGTTTCGACGCCCACGCGTCCCTGCTTCTGCCAGCTTGCGAGCAAGGGCGTGAAAAGGCGCCACGACGCTTCGGTCTCGTCACCGCGGATGAAGAGGGTCCGGTCACCCACGATTGCGTCGAGGATTAGGCGCTCGTACGCCTCGGGCGTATTGGAGCCGTAGGTCGTGGCGTAGCGGAAACTCAGGCGGACGGGTTGCGTGCGCGGCTCGAGCCCGGGCACCTTGGAATTCAGGACAAGCGTGGTGCCTTCGTCGGGCTGGATCTGGATGACCAGGCGGTTCGGCGCGAGGTCGTAACGGGCGTCGCCGGCGAAGAGGCCGGACTCGGGCTGCTTGAACTGAATCGCGATCTCGGAGACGCGGCGGGCCAGACGTTTGCCGGAGCGCATGTAGAACGGCACGCCGGACCAGCGGCTGTTCTCGATCGAAAGACGCAAGGCGCAGAAAGTCTCCGTTGAGGAGTCAGCCGGGATATCTTTCTCCGTGAGATAAGCCGGTACCTTTTCGCCGCCCGAAAGACCTTCACCGTATTGGGCGCGGACAGCATCGCAGCCCACTCCCAGCCGCAGCGGCTGGACAGCTTCGAGAAGTTTTACTTTTTCGTCGCGGATATGTTCGGCCGAGAGTGAACGGGGCTGATCCATTGCGACCAAGGCCAGCAACTGCATGGTATGGTTCTGCAGCATGTCGCGCGTGGCACCGCTGCCGTCATAATAACCGCCGCGGGTGCCGACGCCCAATTCTTCGGCGACGGTGATCTGGACGTGGTCGACATGGCGACGATTCCACAGCGGCTCAAAGATAGGATTCGCAAAACGTAAGACCAATAAATCTTGGACAGTTTCCTTGCCGAGATAGTGGTCGATACGGAAAACCTGCGATTCGCGGAAGTTGCGCGCCGCGACACTATTAAGCTGCACCGCTGATTTGAGATCCTTGCCGAAAGGCTTTTCGATGATGACCTTGCTCTCGAGCGCCGTCCCTACCCCGCGAGCCGCCAAACCCGAGCGGCCAAGATTTTCCAAGATGGCCTCAAAGACCGTCGGAGGTGTCGAGACGTAAAACACCAGTTGCAATGGCCGGCCGGCTTGTTTTTCGGCTTCGGCAATCTTGAGCTTGAGCGATTCGTAGGCCGCCGGCTCGTCATAGCCACCGGACTGGTAGGCCGAATGATTTTCGATCCGCTTCCAGATATCCGCGCGGAAGTCGCGGCGGGAAAACTGGGTGATATCGGCGGCAGACTGGGTGCGGAAATCCGCATCGGCGATGGGCTTCCGACCGAAGCCGATGAGGTGAAAATCGGCAGGGAGCAGACTGTCGACAGCCAGGTTGTAAAGCGCCGGCAGAAGTTTGCGGGCAGCCAGGTCGCCCGAGGCGCCGAAGATGATGATACAAGTCGGCTGAGCACCGCGGTGCTTGCTGAGACCGGTAAGGAAAGGATGGCGTTCTGTTTCAGACATCGGATTCAAGGGCGACGACGCCCAAAGAGGACTTCGCCACGGTGTTGAAGGATGCGGACGGTGCCCTTGTTGCAAACCAGAACTTCGACCACATCAAAGCGCGTGTGCGGCGCACCGCCGATTTCGTGCAGCCAGCCCTTCGCCGCCCGTCGTAAAGCGGTCTTTTTTCGCTTATCCACCGCCCAAAAGCCGGCCCCTCCGACTTCCGCCGTCCGGGTCTTCACTTCCACAAAAACCAGCACATCGCCATCGAGGACGACAAGATCGAGTTCGTCGCGACCGTATCGCCAGTTACGCGCGAGGCTATAACAGCCTTTCTTTTGGTAAAATCGCTCGGCCACGCGCTCCCCGCGGGCGCCCAAATCAGGCCGATTCCACCACCCGCGGAGCCGACTCCAAAGCGCTGCGAATTCCATGGGCCTAAAACAATGTCGGCCCAGCGGCCAAGCCAGCGGATTGGTGAGGGGTTCTTGACCTGAGGAACACTACGGGTCTTTCTGTGTCATAACACCCCACACCCATGCGTCTCCTCACCCTCCTCGCCCTCGCCGCCGCTGCCTGCGTCAGCGCCGACCCGATTCCAGATTCCTACCGACAGAACGGTTGGTTCGTCGGCTCCCAAGCTTACACCTTCAAGCAATTCTCTTTCTTTGAAGCAATCGCGAAGACCAAGGAAGCCGGCGGCAATGTCATCGAGCTCTTCCCGGGACACACCCTCAAGCCTGGCTCCAAAGAAAAAACCCATCACTCCATGTCTGATGCCACCTTCGCGGAGATGAAGGCCGAACTTGATCGTCAGGGCGTGCGCGCCGTCAACTACGGCGTCATCGCGGCCAAGGATAAGGAAGAAGTCTACGCCATCATGAAGTTCGCCAAGAAGCTCGGCCTCTACTCCGTCTGCACCGAATCCACCGAACAGATCGCCGCCTGGGAAGCCGCCGCCATCGAATTCGACATCAAAGTCGCCTTCCACGAGCACGGCAAACGCGTGATGAAGAACGGCCAAGTCGACACCAAGTATAAGGTCTGGGATCCGCTCTACGTCCTCGGCGTCGTCGAAAGCCGCGACCATCGCGTGGGCGCTTGCGCCGACATCGGACACTGGGCCACCTCCGACCTCAAGTCTGTCGATTGCCTCAAGATTCTCGATGGCCGGATCATCAGCGTGCACCTTAAAGATAAATCTGAATTTGGTCATAAAGGTACCGTCGTCGTCGCTGGCAAGGGCGTGGTCGACGTCGATGGCTGCCTCAAGGAACTCATCCGCCAGAAGTTTGATGGCCATATCTCCATCGAGCATGAAGCCGACTGGGATAACAGCGTTCCGCAGGTCAGAGCTGATATCGATTTCGTCAAAGCTCACGCGAAGTAAGCTTCGCTTGAGGTAGGGACAGCACCACGTGCTGTCCTCCCAAAGCCCCCGCCCTCGGGGGCTTTTTTGTGGGCGCGTCTTGAGGTAGGGGCAGCACCGCGTGCTGCCCTAGGGTCTCTCCTACATCGAACTGCTATTCGGATGGTTCACCGTGTCCCGATGGATTTCCGAATCCGCGAATACTTACCCCACCAGCGTTCGCCTTGGGTGGACGAACTTGACCCCTTATTCATCACCCTCTGTCACCAGGAAAGGAAAGTCCGCCACTTCGACAGTCCCAAAGCGTGGGAGGCAATCGCATCTGCCACCAATCACCTTGCTACCCGCGGCAAATGGACGCCGCTGATGATGCTGGCCATGCCGGACCATCTCCATGGCATCGTACTTATTCCCCATCCGCACCAGATTCAACAAACTATAGGCTCATTCAAGCGAGACATCGGACACACACTGCCCACCGCCTGGCAGCGTGACGCTTTTGATCACAGGATCAGAAATTATCCGCATTATCTGGAGATACGGGATTACATTCGAGCCAATCCCGTAAGAGCGGGATTAATCGGCAAAGCCGAGGATTGGCCGTACTCGGCGGAATGGCCGACGAGGCAAGAGCCAGGCTAGGGCAGCACGCGGTGCTGCCCCTACCTCGAGACAGGCCGCCACCTGCCACCCGAAACTTGCCTCCCACTTTTGCACAGGCCGCAGGCCGATTTGCACTTTTGCACTTACGGAAACTCGCCCACTCACTCCGTGATCGCGGCCTTCAACTCTTTCAACATACGCTTCAATTCGCCGGGAGTGTCGTAATTCTTTCGTCCCATGGGGAGCGATTCGATCGGAAGGTAACCATTATAACCAGCCTCGCGTGCGATCTTCACGATCTTGCGCATGTCGGTGAGGGGTTTATTCGGCTTGCCGAACGGGGTCTCCTTGACCTGCCAGTTCACCGCATACGGCGCGGCGAGAGCGATGTCGATGTACGGGTCCTCGGTCAGGTATTTGCCGGTGTCGACGATGGCGCGGCAGTTCGGGTGATTGATACGCTTGAGCAGGCTGACGTGCTCGGCGCCAGTGGTCAGA
>CAINMU010000022.1 GCA_903850885.1 uncultured Opitutia bacterium
CTCACTCGGCCTCCTGGCCGCCGCCACCTTGTTCGGCGCCGACACTCCGCGGAAGCCCAACGTCATCTTCATCCTGACTGACGACCAAGGCTGGGGTGACGCCAAGTTCGCCGGCCATCCTTACGTGAAGACCCCTAACCTAGATCGCTTGGCCAAGGAAGGCACCTGGCTCCGCCAATTCTACGTCGCCGCGACGGTCTGTTCGCCCAGTCGTACGGCCTTCATGACCTCGCACTACCCGGCGCGACACCTGGTCCACGGCCACTTTGCTACCCACGAGCAGAACGCAGCCCGCTCGATGCCCGATTGGCTCGACGCCGACGTCACCACCCTGCCCGACCTCCTGAAGCAGGCCGGCTACGCGACGGCCCACTTCGGCAAGTGGCACCTAGGCGGAGGCAAAGGCGCGCCCGCCCCCGAGGCCTATGGGTTCGATGTTTCCAAGACCGTCGGCTCGTCCGGGCCCTCGCTCGGTGACGAAGGCAAAGAGCCGTACTTCCGCGCCCGCTCGACGGCCCTGATGGTCGACGAGACGATCCAGTTCGCCAAGGCGAACAAGGATAAGCCGTTCTACGTGAACCTCTGGACGCTCGTCCCGCACGCGCCGCTCAAGCCCACTCCCGAACAGCTCGCCGTCTACGCCGACCTCCAGCCTAAGGCGGATGACCCGGCCTTCGGCGAGTGGATGCAGAAATACCTCGGCAAGGCCAAGGACCTCCGATCACAGATGCAGGTCTTCTGCGCCTCCGTCACCGACCTCGACACCCAGATCGGGCGCCTGCTCGACTCGCTCGAAGAGATGGGCCTGACCAACGACACCCTCATCTTCTTCTCCAGCGACAATGGCCCCGAGGATTACCGCGTCAGTAATGCCGCGAACGCCGGTGTCGGCAGCCCGGGACCACTGCGTGCACGGAAGCGCAGCATGCATGAAGGCGGCGTACGCACCTTCGGACTCGTCCGCTGGCCAGGCAAGGTGCCCGCGGGACGCGTCGAAGAGTCCGCCATCGTCGGTGGAGTCGATTTCCTCCCCACCATCGCCGCCTTGGCCGGCGTCAAAGTCCCGGCCAACCTCGCGCCGGATGGCGAAGATAAGTCCGCCCTCTGGCTCGGCGCCGCCGCGACCCCTCGCAGCCGACCGCTCTACTGGGAATGGATCTCGAACGTCTCAGGCTCACCGGAGGATGGCTACATGCCGCCCCCTCTCTGCGTCCGCGACGGCGACTGGAAACTCTTCGTGAACCACGAAGGACAAGGTGCGCAGCTGTTCGACATCCCTAGGGACGCCGCAGAGAAGAATGACGTCGCGGCCGCCCATCCGGAAATCGTCAAGGAACTCACCGCCAAGGCCCTCTCTTGGGCCAAGACCCTGCCCGCCAGCCCGGCCCGCGATCAGTTCATCGCCCGTGGCGCAATCAAGGCCGGCCCGAAGTCCGCGGCGAAGCCCAAATCCACCCTCGACCGCCCGAAGATCTTCGACACGTGGGACAAGGACAAGGATGGCTTCTTATCGAAGGAAGAATTCGTCCCGCATATGACCGATAAAGCCGACGCCCCGGCCCGCTTCATCCGTTTCGACCAGGACAAGGACGGACGCCTCTCGAAAGAAGAGTTCGTGCGCGCCGGTAACTAAGACTTCCCCATGAAATTCCTCACCCTCCTCATCCTGACCGCGTGCGCCACACTCGGCGCCCAGGAAGCCCCCAAGACCAAGGCTCCAGCCAAGAAGGCCAAG
>CAINMU010000023.1 GCA_903850885.1 uncultured Opitutia bacterium
CGTGCTTTTCGGTAGCGGCATGGGCGACGCCAATTCGCACAAGAACACCGACCTGCCGATCCTCCTCGCGGGCGGCGGCTACAAGCATGGTCGATTCCGTGAAGTCGCGCGCGAGGTCAGCCACAAGGTGCCGCTCTGCAACCTCTTCGTCGACATCGCCCAGAAGATGGGCGTCGAGACGCATGCCTTCGGTAGCAGCACGGGACGGTTCGCTTAACCCCGACATCGGACCTCTGTTGTGACGTCAATGCCGGCATTCCGAACCCTGCTGGTCATACCCGCGCTCCTAGCGACCGGTTCCCTGCGTGCCGCCGAGGCGCCGGCGAAGTCCGTCGAGCAGTTCCTGGGTCGTTACTGCTCGGAGTGCCACGACGCCGATACGCATAAGGGAGACCGTATTTTCGACAAATTCTCACTGCCATTAAAGACGCTGCCCGCGGTAATGGAAGCGCGCGATATCATCGACCAGCTGACGCTGCGCGAGATGCCGCCAAAGAAGGCCGATCAGCCCACTGACAATGAGCGCATCGCGGCAATACGATCTCTGCGTGACGGCACCGCCGCGGCCGAGACCTCACTACAAGGCACCGGTTCGCGCACGGTCCTACGTCGGCTCTCCAACCGCGAATACGAAAACACCCTCGCCACCCTGTTCGGTCGCCGCGTCGACACCCTCGGACTGACCGCCGACTTCCCCAAGGAAAAGACCGCCCGCCACCTGGACACGATTGGCCAGTCACTGGTGACTTCAGGTTTCCTGGTCGACCAGTATTTCCTGTCCGCGAACCACCTCGTGGAAACTCGTCTGGGCAAGCCGGCCACCGCACCGCAGACCTGGCGTTTCAATAGCAACTTTGTCCAGTATGAGGAACTGACGGGCTCGCACAAGAGCGCTTTCAACTTCCGCTACCTCAACATCTATGAACAGCCGAACACCGACACCCGTCAGGGCGGTTACGGCCACATCGAGGACTTCAAACAAGGCGTGCCGGTCTCCGGCCTCTACGACCTCGAGGTCGAGGCGACGGCCATGCATCGCGACACCCATTACGATCCTGCCATCTTCGGTATCGACCTCTCGGAGCCGTTCATCCTCGGCGTCGTGCCCGGTGATGTCACCAAGGGCCACATCCATTATCCCCAGGCCATTGAGCCGCTCCTCGCCAGCAGCGTTGTACCCGACAACACGCCGACCCGCCTGAAGTTCCGCGTGTGGCTCGAGGCCGGCCAGACCCCGCGCTTCATCTTCCCGAACGGCCCCTATGAATCGCGCGCCGCGGTCGTGACGATCAACAAGCGATACAAGAAAGAGTTTAAAGCGCCGATTGGCTCTTCGGGCGTCGGCCGCGCGCACATCCTCCTGGAGGGCCAGCTACCGCACATTCGCATCAGCGAGATCATCGTCCAGGGCCCGGTGGTCGAGCCCACTGGCGGCGCCGAGGAAGTCGCCGTCTTCGGCAAGGACGGCTTCCAGCCGGGGCACGCCCTCGACCAGCTTCTCGCCTTTGCGTCGAAAGCCTATCGCCGCCCGCTGCAGGACGCCGACCGAGCGTCGATCCGGGCAATGTTCGAGAAGCGAATCGCCGAAAAAGCCAGCTCACGCCAGGCGGCGCTCGACGTAGTCAAACTCATCCTCTGCTCACCTTCCTTCCTATACCTGAGCGAGGTGACCAAGGAGAACGACCGGCGCCTACAGCCTCACGACCTCGCCACCCGACTCGCCTACGCCCTTTCGGCCGCGCCGCCCGACGAGACCCTATTCGCCTCCGCGGCGTCGGGCAAACTCACTAGCGATGCGGAACTGAAGAAGCAGATCGACCGCCTCCTGGCCGATGAACGCATCAACGGCTTCGTCAACGGCTTCCTCGACAGCTGGCTGAACCTGCGCGACCTCGGCAGCATGCCGCCGCCGCGCGAGCTGAATCGTGCCTACTACGCCGAGGACCTGCCCGCATCAATGAAGGACGAAGTGCGCCTGTTCTTCAGTGAACTGCTCAAGGACAACCTGCCGGTGAGCCAGTTCCTGAACTCGGACCACACCTTCGTCGACAAGAAGCTGGCCAAGCTCTACGAGCTGCCCGAGCAGAAGACCCTGCGCCTGGCCGATGGCTTCCAGAAGGTCAGCCTCAAGGGGGACATGCACCGCGGCGGCCTGCTCGGCATGGCGGCCGTGCTGACCGTCAGCGCCAACGGCGTCGAAACCTCGCCCGTCATCCGCGGGGTCTGGGTCAGCGAGAACATCCTCGGCGTCAAACCGCCACCCCCGCCGGATGTCGTACCGGCCATCGAACCCGACGTCACCGGTACGACCACGATCCGCGAGCGCCTCGCCAAGCACAGCACCGACCGCGCCTGCGCCGAGTGCCATCGCAAGATCGACCCGCTCGGCTTCAGTTTGGAGGCCTTCGACACGGTCGGCCGCTGGCGCGTCACCTACGCCAAGCCTAAGAAAGGCGAGGCGCCGAAGATCGATACCACCGGCGCGTTCAACTCAGGCGAGACTTATCAGGACTTTGCCGGCTTCCGCGATATCCTGCATGACAAGCGCGAAGAGCAGTTCACCCGCCACCTCATCCGCTCGCTGCTCGCCTACAGCACCGGTCGCCTCATGGAGCCAGCCGACGAGTTCGCCATCGACCGTATCCAAGAGAAAGTGAAGCAGCAGGGCCTCGGCCTCCGCAGCCTCGTCGTCGAGTGCCTGACCAGCGACCTCTTCCGCTCGCGCTGAGTGCGGGGACGCTTTTAGCAAGGCACGGCAAGCCCGCCTTTTTCCGCGCCTTGCTCAACACGAACGAACTGATCTTCGTGGAGTAGGGTGCGACGAAAAGATACCCGACACTAGATGCACATGGATAAAACGCCTAGGCCATGAAGACATAAGGCACTCAAAAAGATTATCCAGAATTTCCGCCAACGCTTGGCCGATTCTAATTCGTCAGTCGCGCTGATGGCAGAGGCTCCAAACAGACCGGAAGCGGCCAAAACACATGAGCCCACTAATATGAAAACCATGCCAATACCCTCGCTGGATTCGTGGTGCGACTTGGACAAACTTCCCAGATGTCCATCACTGAAGGCGGTACCATTAGCGACATGAGCAATGATTGAGACGATGCAAGCAGAGACACAGCCAGCGCATAGCCAAAAGAGCGCAAAGATAGTTGCCCGTATTTGCTGCGACACGGAAACTTTCTTAACAGGTGGGGGAGTTTCCATAATGTCATTATTGTTACGATTACTTGGCCGTTAAGTCAACGGGTCTTACCCCCTATCAAACCCTGCTCCATGTTTCGCTGCTATCACCTGCTCATCGCCCTTTTGTTACTGGCTGCAATCTCACTTCTCGCAACCGAGACCTTAGAGGGGACGCGAACAAGGGCCAATCCCACCAAGGCCCTTAAACCCGGGCAGGCCTAAGTGAGACGATAGTGCTAGCCCATGAAACAAGGGACGTAGCAAGCTGTCAGAAGGAGAGTAGAATAACCCCATGTCCGACCCCCTTGAGCTGACCCGCCGCCGCTTCCTCGGCCAGATGACCACGGGCATGACGGGCTTGGCGCTATCGCGCCTGCTCATGAGC
>CAINMU010000024.1 GCA_903850885.1 uncultured Opitutia bacterium
CTTATCGAAGGTCGGCTTCGATGCGGCGCCATTCTTCACGAAATCTTTCTCGCCGCCGGTCGTCCAGGTCTTGCCGTCCTTGCTCTCGGAGAACCAGTAGTTGCGGTCGCCGTTTTCCTTACGGGAGATCGCCAGCCAGGAGCCGTCGGGGAGGCGGTTGACGGCCGGTTCGGTCAGCGCGGGTTCGCCTGGGCCATTGAAGTGACCGACAATCTCGAGTGTGTCAGCGGCCGCGTTCATCGTGCAGAGGGCCTGTTGGGCGCCGAGGTAGTTATTGATGGCGATGTAGGTCCGGCCGTCGAACTCCTTGAAGTTATCGAATAGGTAGAGGCCGGCGTCGGCTGGCTTTCGCTTGAAGCCCTGCTTGGTGGCGTCGTCGTGGAGATATTTAGGCTGCAGGTCAAACGTGCCATCGCTTGTCTTCAACTTCATGCGATGGATCTCTTTCTCGAAGGTCAGCGTGCCCAGGTCGAAGTCGCGATAGTAGGTCTGTGACTGTCGCTTGCCGGGTTGCTCGCTGGCGAACCAGCAACGGAGTGTCTGCGGGCCGATTTGTTTTACGCGGGGGACAAAGCAGGCACCGACGGGCAATGTCTCGTTGGCGAAGGCCTGCTCGGAGCGAGCCACGGTCATCACGTCCAGTAGGCGTTCATTGCGGAGGTCGATGATCGAGAGGGAGGTGTAGATGAAAGGCCAGCCGGCGTTCTCGCTGGCTTGTCGATCGTTGACCTCTGAGATGACGTAGGCTCGGTCGCCCACGATGGCCAGGTGGGAGTCATGGGCGCCTTTGACTTCAGGGCCGGTGACCTTGATCAGGCTGGCCATGACCTTATCGGCGGCGGCCTTGGCGTCCCAGCCGGCCGGTAGAAGTGAAGTGGCTGTCTTGTCGTCCTGTTTTGACGTGGAGCAACCCACGAGCAGGGCCGTGAGGCAGAGAAGCAGGCGGGTCTTCATGGAGCTTATTTAGTTGGGTTGGCGACCGGGAGCAATTGGAAGGCGTCGACGATGGTAAACCCGCCTGTGTCCTTGTTCGTGACTTCTAGTACATAGTCGCCGTCACGGCGCAGGCGGACCGTGCCGATGGTGCGGAAGGCGTCTCCTGGAGGCAGGGCGATTGTCTGGTCGACGGTGAAGGTCTGAACCTGAGGGCCGTTCGTGAGCGTGACCGGAAGTCGGGTCGTACGCGTGGGGTGGGCCGAGTAGGCCATGCGTAACTCGAATTCACCGTCGGCTGGCGCCTTGAAGCGGAACACCGCGCGCGACTTGCCATCGGAGCGCTGTTCGTCGTGCAGGTAACCTGTGCCGATGTGTGGCTTGAAGTTCGTGGAGCGTTCCCAATCGCCGGAAAGTTCGGCCTGCGCGTCGTCGAGGATCAGGCCGGGGAGCGAAGCAGGCGCGATGCCGGTGCCTTTGCCGGAAGCTGCGGGCTTGGCGGTCAGCGGCGCAAGCACGGGCAGGTCGAGTACCTGATGCTGGGCGAGCAGGCGGGCGCGGAGCTGGGCGTAGTCCAAGGCCTGTACGCTCACTCCGGCCTTGGCGGCGAGGGCAGCGGCGATGCCGGCGGATTGGCCGATGGCCATCCAGGTTGGTTCGACGCGGATGGAGGAGTAGGCGACGTGCGTGGCAGAGAGGGCGACCGGCACGAGGAGGTTGGTGCACTCGGAGGCTTCTGGGGTGATGGCGCGATAGGGCACTTGATACGCGTAGCCGTGGCGTCGCCCGGGCATGCGTAATGGCATGATGGTGCCCTCGTTGATCACGCCATCGGGCAGGGCGATACGGCGGCAGTCATGCGAATCAATCGGGAAGGAAGAGACTGCGATGGCATCGTCTTTCTTCGGGTCATCGATGACATCTTTTTGGGTCAGCGTATAA
>CAINMU010000025.1 GCA_903850885.1 uncultured Opitutia bacterium
GCCGCACTTCCCATTGAAGGCGCCCGCTGAGGTGATCGCCAAGTATCGCGGCAAATACAAGGCCGGCTGGGACAAGCTCCGCCTTGCCCGCCACGCCAAGCAGATCGAACTAGGCCTGGTCGACCCCAAGTGGCCCCTCTCTCCTCGCCCCGAAGAAGTCGCGGCCTGGGATTCGCTTTCACCCGAAGACCAGGACCGGTTCGACCACATGATGGCAACCTACGCGGCGATGCTCGACTGCGTCGACCAAAGCGTAGGCCGCATGGTCGCCGGCCTCAAGGAACGGGGCATGCTTGATGACACGCTCATCCTCTTCCTGAGCGACAACGGCGGCAATGCCGAGGGCGGCCCCCGAGGCATCACCCAAGGCGGCGAGATCGGCTCGGCGGACTCCCACGTCTTCCTCGGGATGAGCTGGGCGACGCTCAACAACACGCCCTTCCGACGCTACAAGCACTTCACGCACGAAGGCGGCATCAGCTCGCCGCTCATCGCCCACTGGCCCAAGGGCATCCCGGCAGAGCGGGACGGTAAGCTCGAGAAACAGCCTGGCCACCTGATCGATGTGATGGCCACGGCGGTCGATCTAGCCGGCGCCACCTATCCCGCCACGTTTGATAAACATCCGATCCTACCGAAGGAAGGCATCAGCCTCCGCCCGGCCTTTCTCGGGGAGTCGCTGCATCGCGTGAAACCGATCTTCTGGGAACACGAGGGCAACCGTGCCGTCCGTAGCGGCCCTTGGAAAGCAGTCATGAAGCTCAAAGGCGAATGGGAACTCTACAATATCGAGGAAGACCGCACCGAGCAGCACAACCTGATCGGCATCAACAAGGCGGTCGCTGTCTTACTCATCCAGCAATGGAACGACTGGGCGGCCACGAGCTTCGTCGACCCATGGACCGGCCCCGCCCGCAACAACTGGGGCGAGGAACCCATCAGGTTAAGCGGCGGGAAAAAGAAATAAGCTCGGGCGCGCAGGCTATTTGGTGGAGGTTCGTGGGTTCGGCAGGAAATAAAAATGCCCGTCTTCCGCTCCGCCCAAAAAGTCCGGAATGCCGTCACCGTCAAAGTCGACGACTGTGGGGCTGACGTCATGGCCTTCGATATTCTCCTTCACCAGCGGGCCCATATCCTTGAAGAGCCACTTGCCGTCGCGTTCGCCGACCTGGCGGAGGAAATTCGCATTGGAAGAATTCAGCAGGATGTCGGTTTTGCCGTCGCCATCCCAGTCGGTGACGCAGAGCTTGCGCCGGCCACTCTTGCCCGCGGTGCCCTTGCTCAGCAACAGCGGCTTACCGTCCTCGTCGCAGAAGGCCCGTCGGGGCGAGAGGAGCACGATTTTTCCGTCGACCTTAGCCCGCTCGAAATAGGCGAGGTAACCTTCCTGATCCAACATGACGAGGTCCATGAGGCCGTCCTTGTTCCAATCGACGGCGACGGGCGTGGTGCGCCACTGGGTCAGCAAGGCCTTGCCCTGCGGCTTCATCCAGCCCCAGGCGAGCGCCGGCTGCGGGCCCTGCCATTCGACTTCGATGGGCTGGGCCGCGCTAAGTTTCGGCTCCTTACGCGTACCGATATTCTTATACCAAACGACCTTACCCAAGATGGAATTGACGATGAGATCGGGGAGACCATCCCCATCCCAATCGGCAACCGACAGTGTCGTGTATCCCCACTTGGCTTCGGCGGGACCTTGGATGCTACCATTACCACCGGCCATGATGCGCAGCGTTTTACCGTCTGCTTGCAACAATTTAGGGGCCGCGAACTTAGGCTTGGCCACGCCAGGTCCGCTCAGGTTTTCAAAGAAAGCGACATACCCCGCCGAATCGCCGCTGATGATATCCATGTCGCCATCTCCATCCCAATCAAAACCCACGGGCGTGGCGAGCGCTCCGAATTTCAAGTCATCCGCTTCTTGCTTGAAATACCGCGGGGGTGAAAAAAGCGGCGTGCGGTCGCTTGTAAATTTTCCGGTATTTTCGATATAAGCGACCCGACCATCTTCATCCCCAACGATGAGATCCGTCTTGCCGTCCTTATTCCAGTCAATCGCCACGGGGGTAATCATCTCGAGATCCATCGTCAAAGCCCGTGGAGCGCCAGGAAGCTGCGACGCTTCAAGCCATGCTTTCCATGCCACCGATCGGGTATTCTCCGTGACGCCTGGCGGCACCGTTAAACGACGCCCTTCGGCATATTTAGGTTCCTTACGGGTTCCGATGTTTTCAAAATAGGTAAAACCATCCAAAAATTCTCCGCAGATTAGGTCAAGATCTCCGTCGCCGTCAAAATCCGCAAAGCAAGGCGAAGGCCAGCCGAAGGTCTCCAAGGGCTTGGTCCCAGCATTTATCTTGGTCGGCTTGGCATACTTGGGTTTTTCGTTCGTGCCGATATTACGGATAAGATAAACGAATCCGCGCAATGGACCTTTTGTCCAGACGCCTTTCTCATTGTACGCATCGTCCCAGCCGTAATCCGTCCAATCTCCCACGCCGACGATGATGTCCGTCAAGCCGTCGCCATCGAAGTCGACCTGCTTCCACATGTTCGCCCGGACTTTATTCGGATGGATATTGACCGATAATGGCAACTTGCGGCCGTCTTCCAATCCGCTCTTAAGAAAATCAGGGTATTCCATCGCCGGCCCCATGACCTTGGTGACGCCGTCGACGACGCTGAGCTCGATATTCTGCAAGCCTTTGCTGATACGCTGCGCCGATTTGAAGACCGGCATCGCGTTCTTGGCGGTGTCGACGCCCGAAGAAAATAGGTACACGCCGTTCGAAGGCTTGTCGGGACAGTTCACGACGAGGTCGAGCTTTCCGTCGCCATTGAAATCCATCGGCAAAGGCCAAGCCCAGAGTCCGACGCCCAGATCCACGACAAGTCCGGGGTTATTATATTTGAGCCTCTGCAAACCGGAAGCGACTGGCGGTGATGCAAGTTCGACGGCATGGGCGTAGAAAACGATCTGGTCGTACTCCTCCTTATGATTGCCGAAACCCTTGCGTAAAGGCGTGCGCAAAGCGTTCGTGCCGCCAGCCTGCATGACATCGGGCCCTTCTTTCGCCAAGAGTTCAGCGCCCTTACTGCCGGGCCGCACAATCGCGATGTGGCCGGATTTCTGCGGATCGGGATTCTTTAGCGTGGCGAGGACGAGGCGTCCCTCGTTCGCTTGCTGTTGCGCAGCGGCGCCGTCCTTCAAGACGACCCATCCCGCTTTCTTGCCGGCATCCGATGCTAACCAATCGAACTGGGCATTGGCGAGGAGCACGACGCCATGCTCCGGCGGACGCAGGACATACATTCCGAGGCGCTCGGTGGCGGCAGCGACAAACTGACTGCAATGCGTATGCTTGCTCTTGGCATCCTTGATCGGATGGCCGGTCGGCAAGCCGGTCTGCCAATCGACGACCGCCCCAGGCAACCAATACTTATCAACCTCCATGGCTTCGAGGCGCTTCCAAAGCTCTTCGGTTGGCCCCTTAGGTCGCGCAACCCAGCGCACGGCCTTCTCGACTAAAGGCTCTAGTCCGGCTGTCTGCTCCGGATGCGGACTGGACGTGAAGACGCGTCCGAGCCCGAAGGTACTGCGGACCATGGCAGGTGCCTTCACCATCACGCCGACGGGGGTATCATTCTCCGACAACTCGGTTTGAAAACGAAGGAGGGTCTCAAATGCTGGTAGGTCCTTACGGACATCAGGCTTGATGATGGGACCATTGGCGTAACGAATTCCGCGATTGGAAATCTTCTCCCCGAAAGCTAACCCATCAATTTTAACCTCACCCTGTCCGCGCCGCCACTTCGACGAGACAGTCTTGGCATTGAGCACACCGATACCCCATTCGAAACCACTGCATGCGAGGTAAGCACCGGCACAGATCCCGACATAGCCTCCACCGTTTCGTACAAATTCACGCACCTGAGCGCGACCTACTTCGGTAAGTCCATCGGCTTCTGCGCTTCCGCTTCCGCCCGTAAACATGACCAAATCATAACCTTTAAGTCCATCCAGTGAAGTGAAGTCAGCGCCCTTAAATCGGGTAAGTTTGATGTCCGGCGTCTTACTGAAAATGGCTTCAACCGAAGGAATGCCCTTACCGGTCGCACCTTTGTCATCATAGAGGGCGACCTTGATGACTTGCGGTTCAGCCGCCGATGCCGAGACGACAAAGGTCAAGGCCAGAAGAAATGCTTTCATGATAGGCATTTAGAGGGGGTGGTTTCGCGTAATCAGAGGCAAGGCAACCTTGGCGCCACCGGCGGCGAAAGAAGCGAAGACGCCCAAGGTCATCTCAATGGTCTCTCGGCCGGCCTCAGGCCCGCAGAGCGGCTCGCGCCCTTCCTTCATGGCCGCAAGCAGGTCTTTCACGGCCCCGTGGTGGCCACCGTTGATAAGTTTGATATCCGTGATGGGCTCAGGCTGCCCGACCCCGCCGGTGGTCACGGGCGTGCGTTGGCCGTCGCGCTCCAGGATGACGAGCGGCTCTTCGTCGACTTGCAGGGAAAATACTCCGCGCGTGCCGATGAGTCGCGCCCCAAAGGGCATCCCTTTCGTCCAGGTACCTTTCTTTGAATCAAAATAAAGGGGGATCCCGCTCTGGGTCTCATAACGGGCATGAATCTCGTCGCCGACGAGCAGACCGACACCTTCGTCGCCCGGATGGATATCGGCCTTGGTCGCCGGGCGTCCATCGACCATGACCCTGGCTTCGCATGAAATCGCCGGGCCGGTAAATATCGTCGCGAGATTGAAACCATGACCGCCGAGCACCCAGAGATCCAGCCCACCCCCGCGCTGGTCCTGCTTACCAATGACCCGGACTTCCTTAAGTTCGCCGATTTCACCCGCCGCAATCAGCTTCCGTACCACAGCGAGCACTGGGTGATAACGGTTACGATGCGCGATGGCCAGCCGCACGCCTTTCTCGGCGCAAAGTTTCACGATCTCGTCGGCTTCCGCCAAGGTTCGCACGAACGGCTTTTCGATATAGATGCCTTTCACGCCTGCTTGAATCGCGGCGACAATCATGTCGCGGTGTTCGTGAATATGCCGGGCGCAGATCGCCGCGATGTCGGGCTTGGTCTCGGCCAGCATTTTCCGGTAGTCGGCATAGCCTGGAATATCGCCCAGCAGCTTACGCTCCTTGGCTAGGCCTTTCTCGTCGGCATCGGCCACGCCGACAATCTTCGTGCCAGCGATTTTTAACCAGACGGAGTCCTCCCCGTGTCCGTAGTTACCTTGACCGGTATGACCGATGACGCCGACGGTCAGCACGCGTGAAGCGGTCTGTCCGCGCAGCAAGCTGGAGGATAAGGCCAAAGCGGAAGTAAGCAGGAAATCACGGCGCTTCATGAGATTGGGGGCGAGGAGGATTTCTGTCTCATATCATTAATCTAGCAACCGGATTCAAGTTTCGTGAAGAACAGCCGAAAATGAGCAGGTCCGGCTCGTACGGCACAATCGTCAGCAACCCGGGACCTTATTAAGCGTTTACTACTGACTTCGCTCAAAGCGGGGTTTCGCTGAATAAAACGCGTAACCCAAGCTCAAATACTCCCGATGCGCCCTTCCCTGCTTTGCTTGCTTTTTTCCACCTTACTCTCCTTGGCAGCAGAGCCGGCCCGTCGTCCCAATGTGCTCTTCATCATCGTCGACGACCTGACCACCACGCTCAGTTGCTATGGCGACAAGGTCGCACATACGCCGAATATGGATGCCCTAGCCGCCAGAGGTGTTCGCTTCGAGCACGCCTACACCCAGTTCGCCCTCTGTAACCCGTCGCGCTGCTCTTTCCTCACGGGTTGCTATCCAGAACGCACCCAGGTCTATGATTTAAGCACCAGTCTTCGCGTCGGCTTACCCGAAGTCGTCACGCTTCCTCAGGCATTCAAGAATGCGGGCTATCTATCCGGTCGCATCGGCAAAGTCTTTCACGTCCCAGACCCTAAGACCAAATTAGACACCGAACTGACCGCTCCGCTTAATCTCGACAACATCATCCTGCGAGAAAGCAAACTCGCCCAAGAAAGCGAAGGCGATCTTTCCGACCCGGTCCGCACCAAGGGACGCAAAGATGTCACTTATAACAAACCTTACGGGCCCTCCAATCACCCGGACAAAGATTTTACCGATTACGAGATTGCGACTCGGGCCATCAATTCGCTGGACGCCTGGAAGGATAAGACCTTCTTCCTAGCCGTGGGCTTCATCCGGCCGCACACGCCTTACGTCGCGCCGAAAATTTTCTTCGACCAAGTCGATCGGAAACAAATCACCCTGACGCCCTTCTATCAAGAAGGCGGAGAGAATCTCTCCCTTGTCCCGAAGGCCGCCCTGCGTCCCAACAATAATGTCTTTTCACTCAAACAAGCCAACGCCGACGAGTCCATCGACGCACACCAAGCCTACGTCGCCTCAGCGGCATGGGCCGACTCTCAGGTGGGACGCGTCCTTAATAAGCTCAAGGAACTTCATCTCGACGAAAACACCATTGTCATCTTAACCGGCGATCACGGCTATCAACTCGGTGAACACGGCCTGTGGGCCAAGCAGACGCTCTTCGAGGGTAGCTGCCACGTTCCGCTCATCGTCGCCGCCCCCGGCATCAAGCCTGCCGTCTGCAAGGGCTTAGTTGAACAAGTCGACATCTACCCCACCCTGACCGGCCTCGCAGGCCTGGAAACCCCCAAGAGCGTGCAAGGAACCTCACTCCAATCCCTGCTTCTTGATCCGTCGGGCAAGGGAAAGCCTGTCGTCTTTAGCACGATGATTTCGACGCATACCAAATTCATGGGGCACAGCGTGAGCACGGACCGCTTCCGCTACATCGAATGGGACGAAGGTCGCGCCGGATATCAGCTTTACGACCATGAATCCGACCCCGATGAATTACATAATTTAGCCGGCAAACCGATTCAAGTCGATCGACTCAAACGGATGCAGACCCGCTTGGCGGCACACTTGAAATCTGTCACCGCCGAAAACCCAAAACCTGCCGGCGATACTGTCAAATAAATCATTCAACAATCAAGACGCCGCGCATGATCTGCGAGTGACCGGGGAACGAACACAGGTACGTGTATCGTCCGGGCTCCTTCGGGGCGTTGAAGTAGACGGTGGTCTTCTGGCCGGGGTCCAGCATGCGAGAATAGCAGAGGACATCTAGAGTCTCCGGGACGTAATGCCGAGCGAAGCCATCGGGCTCGGCCACCATCTTAGCGGATAACTCGGTGACCTTCTCTTCGGCGCCCCTGGCGACGAGGACGAAGTTGTGTGGCATGATGTCGGGGTTCTCGAATTTCAGGGCAATGCCCTCTCCCGCCTTCGCGCGTAACTCCTTCTGGACATATTGCATGGCGTTCCCAGTGACGAGCTTCAGTTCGCGTACCGGACCCCGGCACATGTCGATCTCCCACTTGACCGGATTGGCCTTACCCGAAGCGACAGGCACAGCGTGGTCATGGGATTTGTTCTTCGGCACGTCGACATAACCCGGGAAATCCGTGAACGATTTGCCGAGATGATGTGCGGTCAGGAACACGTCCTGGCTTCGATCCGCGGTGACACCGACATGGAGATGAATCTGACTGGCCGGGACAAGCTGAGGGATTTCGAGGAACAAAGTCTTGCCGCCATCGAGGACCTGGGAGCTCTTGATATGCAGTACATCATGCCCGGGACTCTCAGGATACTTCACCGAGTACTCCGGCGAACCGTAAGCCGGGCCGCAGAGGTAGTTCCAGCACTGGGCGAAGTGCGCCGAGGCCTTGCTGACGACGGCCTGATCGAGCGCACGGTCGAAACGGAGAAGCACGCCGTTGTCACGTGTCTCATGACCGATGAGCGTCGGGAAACTTCCACCGACATGCCGAACGCGATGAATCGCCCCGTCCTCGGGCGTATAACTGCCCCACCCGATCATACCGCTGACATACAGATGCCCGTCCTGCGGCCCGAATCGCCCATGCTGCGGCCCGCTCACGAAGTTGCCCGTAAGTTTGACGGCCGCCGACTGCCAGACTCCTTCCAGGAGCTGCCGCGACACTAACCATGCGCTACCAGTACCGAAGGAGAAGTGGAGGAAATTACCGTCGCCCTTCAAGGCTGGCCATCCTTTATCCGTCAAGAAGACTTGGCCACCACAAGAATTGTCCTCACCCCGGGGCAACTGCAGTATCGGAAGAGTCGTGGCTACTCCAGTTTTCGGGCCACCCGCACCGAAGTGGGTCCCAGGGTTCAGAGCCGCATCGACCTGAAAGACGGCGGAAGCCGGTGTCCAGGGTCCTTCCTGTCCATTCGAGAGAATGAACTTACCATCGGGTGTCACGCTGAGGCCATTGGGATTACGTATGCCAGTTGCCAAGACTTCAATCTTGTTGGGCTGGCTCAATCGCAGGATGCCTTGGTTTCCCGATGCGGTGTAGAACCGACCTTGCGCATCGGCATCGAGTCCAACGATGAAATCATGCCCACCAGGCGATGTGGTCATGGCGTTGTTCACGCACTCATAGAAATCCGTCTCATCATCGCCATTGAGGTCATGCAAACGAGTAATCTGATCGCGCCCAAGAACGTAGAGCTTGTTGTCGATGATCTTGACGCCAAGTGTCTGATGTAGTCCGGTCGCGAAACGTTTCCAACGGACATGGTCGAGTTTCTCGTCGAGGCCCTTAACCAGCCAGACCTCGCCAGTCATGGTACATACAGCCGCCGTGCCGTCCTGAAAGAAATCGATTCCAGTGATAAAGAAGATGGTGCCGTAAGGATTCTTAAAAGGGGGCAAAATGGTGTCGGTCGCAAAGGGATGCTCGGCTCCAAGCGACCCTTTGACTTCGAGCCAGGCTGGCCACTGTGAAGGGCCACCCTTCGTCAGATGAGACATTTTCGCAGGCTCCTGCTCACCCACCAAGGCACCAGTAAGCCATTCCTTGCCTTCCTTAATATACGAAAATACGACTTCTTCCCCATGACGATAAAAGCCGTGGTACTTCCATTCCCCTTTAGGCGCGACGGCGACCTCCTTCTTGGTGAGCTTGCCTGCCATATTAGCGCTGCTGTTGAAGCCATGACGACCCGCGTTCAGCCGAATAAAGTCGCCAGTCCATCGGACAGGAAACGAGAGCGTTGTCGGATCAAAGCAAGCACACTCAGCACCGGCACGGACGCATATACCCTTAGGAATCGTGCGACCTGCGCCACGAAAGACGCCGCCGAAAATAAAACCATGATCAGCCTCATCCCAACGTCCATCTTTCCAGGTGACGTCGTCGTTCTGATTCCCCCAATGCCCCTGACTGCCACCGTCAAGACCAGGATAAACAGCCAGCAACTCGGGGATCGGCTGCTTGCCCATGGCTTCGATGGCCTGCTTAGCATAGAAATCAAAGGCTCGATCCCGATTCACGAAGTGTCCGGAAATGAGATTATCCGCTGGACGCAGCGGCGCGAGTAGGGGCGAGAAGGATGCAATCGGTGGCGCCTTGGGCATGATTTTCACTTCACCCAGCTCATCAAACATCCAGAGACCAAGCGTAATATCCATGAGCTTGCGCGGCCCCTTCATCTTCGTCATCGGCGGGTTGGCACCGCGCGAGACCCGAACATCGTCAATAATACCGTCGCATCCAATCGCACCCTCCACGAGACGTCCAAGTCCTATTTTTCTCTGCTGAGCCGGACGTTCCTTGCCGACCGCTCCAGGCTTTCGTTCCAAGACCCACATGCCGTCCAACCAAATCTTCACGGCCTCATCGCTGAGGCTGACAAGGATGTCATGCCACTTGCCGTCGCAGACATCGATTCCGGTATCGAAGTCTCCCCCTCGTCCGGGCAGATAGACGCTCAGGCTTCCTCGCTTGGCATGGGTATAGACTTCCCAATGCGCACTCGCGGCCTTCTCACTGCTAGCGACCAAGATGTTAAACGCTGACTTACCATCAAGTTTTGCGCGGACTTCGATAGTCAGCGGCCACTGTTCGAAGGGAGCCCCACCCTCCACTACCATACCTCCGGCCAAGGCCTTGCCGTATTCGGGAGCCAGCGAAGGCACTCCACCGGCCGCCTTGCCCGGAGCAGCGGGCGCAGGCTTAGGAGTCGGCTTTGGCGCCGGCGTGTCCGCCCAGGTGCGATACTTGGGCTTCGGTCCGGGCGGCAGGTCATCCAATTGCGGCACGAGCCACTTGAGGCCATCGAGATTATCCAACAGACGACCTTCGGCGTCCTCCATCGTATGATTGAGGATCCCGATGACGCCGGCATAACCGCTGGCCCGGACCTGACGCAAGACCTTGAGATCCTGGGTGCCAGCGCCGATCGGCAAGATCTTGCGACCCTTGGCATCTCCATCGATGTCCATGCCATTCAGGTTCACGCACAGGAGATGAGGCAACATGAGCTTCAGCGCTTCGTCCAGCCGGTCGAGGTGGCCGTGACCATGATGCAGATTATAGACGATCCCGACGTTGGTGACGGCGTGGTTCTTTTTCAGATACTCGCAAATCGCCACCATGTTCTCGGGTTCGCCCGACCAACCGCCGTGATTGTAGACGGCGAGCTTGCTCCCGATCTTCGCCGCTTTGGCGATCGTCGGCAAGAGGCCCTCGGCGGCGCTCTTGACCTTGGCTTCCTGAGTCTCCCCTTTGCCACCGGCAATCACCCAAATCTGCGGGTGCAACTGATACTTCTCGAACAGACGAAAGGCTTCATCGTGGTAAGCCCAGAAAGCGAAATACTCGATACCGTGTTTCTTATAAGCCAGGATTTCCTGTTCGAAATCGGCGACATGCTCCTGCCGCCAATCATAGGCGACCTTGGTAATGCCCATCTTCGCCACCATCGCCGCCCGCTGCTCGGGGGTGCGTTTCTGGTTGTCGAACGGCACGATGCACCACGCCACCAAATTCTTCTGGTCAAACAACGGCTCAGCTGCCGGCAAAGCCAGCAAAGTAAGCAGGAACGCACAAATCAATCTCATCGGGGTGCCATTAAGACAACCCCACCCGCCAAAGGTTACCAGACTTTCTCACCCGCCACCCGAAACGATGCCCATCCGCTATGCTCCTACTCCCGTGTCTCACTTTTGCACATTTGCACGCGGCTTTGCCGCATTTGCACCTTTGCACTAAGTGCTCTTGTCAACCAGCCAACCGATTAACCGGTCAACTGCTCACGCCCCCTGGTCATCCGGTCTCCCCATGGCACCCCCTTTGAATCCTGCCTCTTCTTCGCAGCAATTCACCGTGCCCACCTGCCCCCTCGCACGCTCCGCGTGCGACTACTTTCCCAAATACTTCATGACAGCCTTCACCATGCCATCCCGGGCCGTCTGCGAATGGCTATGGCCGCTCGGGATATCGTTATAGATCTCCTTGGGGATGGTGAGCTGATTATAAGCGGCATAGACGCTGGTGGGAGGACAGGTGCTGTCGATGAATCCGACAGTGAAGAAACAGCCAGCGGCTTTGGTGCGGGTCGCGAAATTCATACAATCAATATAACGATAGGCCTCCAGGACGCTCAGGTCGGGCTTGCCATCGACCACAGGGACGATCTTCGGCCACCCAGCGATACGGTTGGCCAGCATGCCGCTATGATCGCAGCCCGCCGGGACGCCGGCGGCGAAGAAGGTCACACGTGCGTCGAGTCCGGCAGCGGCGATGGCCTGATAACCTCCCTGACTTGCACCGAAGACGATGACGTGCTGACCATCCCACTCCGGCTGGGCGGTCAATACATCGATGGCGCGCACGAGGCGCAGCATCATGCCAGTAAAATAAGCTTTCTCGCGGTCGTTCTTGTTCTCGTAGCGATAGTCCTTCATGGCACCGACTTTGAGATCGGCATAATATTTCGGTGGCAGGCCATTCTGGATTCCGTGCGCATTCATATCCATCGCGATGAACTCTTTGCTCGCCCAACTCGACGACCCGCCTAACGAGCTATCGCTCACGCCGGCGCCATGGACGGTCAGGATGATCGGCAAGCTCTTCGGCTTAGCACCCGTCGGCTTGGCCATATAACCCGAAATCTGCAAACCAAGGGCGGGCGCCGTCACATCAAACGAATCCACACCCTTCACTGGCGATTTCACCGGCGTCAATTTAGGGGCAACCGGAATCGCGGCGAGTTTGGCTTTCATGCTCGCCCAAAAGGCGTCGAAGTCCTCCGGCACAGGCAAACTGCGCTTAATCTCCGTCGGATCAACGGCGGCACCTGCCAAGCCGGTAATCGGCGCAACCTTGGCTTTCGCGTTCGCGCGATAGGTGACCTTGACCTGCACGAACCCCGGCTCATTCAGGATGCCGGTCGCGACCGCCTTGCCGTCCGCAAGTTCCGCCTGCCCCTTCTGCTCGGTGGGCAGACCATCTTTGACGACAACCCAATCGACGAGTCCCACGGCTGGTTTAGCGCTATCGGTGACCTTGATATTAAAGATGACTTTTTCGCCTTGGTGATAGATCGCATCCGCGCGTTCGGCCCGGACCGAGATGGCAACCGGCGTCGCCGGAGCCGCGACCTTGGTTTGAGCATAAAGCGGCTGCCAAAGCAGCGCAGCCAGGGGTAAGAGGTAGCGGGTCATGACCCGTTCTATCCCGCAAGGCCTTCTATCGTCAACCTGCTTACGCCTTACTTATCCTGATTCTTCGCCTTGGCCTTCGCTTTCTGCTTACCCGTCGGGCTCTTCTTGATAAGCTCGATATTTACGTCGTTCTTCAAGTCTTCACCCGGCGTACTCCGGCCACGCGCGATAAGCTTCTCCAAGTCGGCCCGCATTGTAACGACGCGTTCAGGGAATTGCGCTTCTAAGTTCTTTTTCTCCGAGGGATCATCCTTGAGATTATAAAGCTGTACGGGAGGCAGGCCGGCTTCCTCTGCTCCCGGGCGCGGCGAGCTCCAACCACCCGATCCAGCGCTCAAGCATAATTTCCAGTCGCCGGCCCGGATCGCAAAACTTCCATTGATCGACTGGCTGATGATTCCGTTGCGGGTAGTATCGGAGCTTCCACCCAAAAGCACGGGGAGAAAGCTCATGCTATCTTCTCCTTGGTTCGGAGGTAATTTTGCTCCGGTGATCTCCGCAAAGGTCGCCATGAAATCAATCTGGCCAACGATTCGTTCCGACACCGTCGCGGCTTTTACTTTCGCCGGCCAGCGTACGATGAACGGGACGCGATGGCCCCCTTCGTATAGATCCGCTTTGTTACCACGATAAATATAGCTCGGCTGATGTCCGGCCTTTTGAAGTTCAGGAATATTCGCCGCCGTGGAACAGCCATTATCCGAGGTAAAAACAACCAGAGTATTTTCGGTGAGCCCTTGCTGCTCCAGCGCCACCATGATCCGACCGACGGCGGCATCCATCTGCTTCACGAAATCCGCATAAGGACTGATGCCGCTCGACCCTTGGAATTCCTTATCTGGTACGATGGGCGTATGCGGCGCCGTAAAAGGCAGGTAAGCGAAAAAAGGATGTCCGGCTTTAGCGGAGGCAGCCTTGGTGCCGATTAGCTCGATGGCCTTATCCGTGATGCCACGCACAACATCGATCGCTTCGAAATGAGGTCCGGCTGGCCCGCTGCGGAGCCATTTCTTGGTCGCGGTCGGAACTTCGGTCACCTTGCGATTTGAGATCCAGACGAAAGGCGGCATGTCAAGCGAGGCACTGATGCCGTAATAGGTGTCGAAACCATGATCCAGGGGGCAATCTTTAATAGGCGTCTCATAATCGACCAAAGCCGCATCTTTGTAATCGGTGCTGAAATCTCCGCCATCATCGGCACGTTGTCCGTTCTTCAACGGAAACGACATGCCGAGGTGCCACTTGCCAAAACAAGCGGTGTCGTAACCTTGCTGCTTCAGCATGCCAGCCACGGTCAGACGATCAGGAGCGATCAAAGGAGAAGAGAATCCTCCCAACACGCCGCTCTGTAATTTGGTCCGCCAATGATAACGACCCGTCAGTAAACTGTAACGGCTTGGTGTGCAGACGCCCGAAGTCGTATGACCATCCGTAAAGCGCATGCCCGCTGCCGCCAATCGATCGAGGTTCGGGGTCGCGATCTTACTCTGCGGATTATTCGCCCCGACATCCCCAAACCCTTGGTCATCGGCGAGGATGACGATGATGTTCGGCTTGTCGGCGGCAGCAGCGGTGAGACAAAATAATCCAAAAGCCAAAAGAGTCGTACGCATAGGGGGTAAGAAGAAAGACAAACGCCCGGCCCCAAAGTTGCCAACGATTTTACAAATGTATCGCCTCCTTCGACCCTTTCTCCCTCATTTCGTCTCTTATCCATGCCACCTATCACCCGCATCGCCGTCATCGGAGGAGGAGCCGCTGGCTTCTTCGCGGCGATCACGTCCGCGGAAGTCCTAGGTGGCGCCGGCGAAGTAACGCTCTACGAAGCCACCCCGCACCTGCTTGCCAAGGTCCGAGTGTCCGGCGGCGGGCGTTGTAACGTGACGCATGCGTGCTTCGAACCCGCTGAATTAGTCAAAAAATACCCCCGGGGCGGACGCGAACTGCTCGGAGCTTTTCATCGCTTCCAACCCCGCGATACGGTCGCTTGGTTCGCCGCTCGCGACGTCGCAACCAAGACGGAAGAAGATGGCCGGATGTTCCCCGTCACCGATGACTCGCAGACGATTATCGAATGCCTGATGGCCGCCGCCCGGAAAGCAGAGGTTAAGATCGTCCCCACGATGGGCGTGCGTAAAGTCGAGTGGGTCGAAGAAAAGTTTTTACTTACCTTCACGGACGGCTCTGCCGCGCGCTACGACCGCCTCATCATTGCTACGGGTGGCAATAAATCCTCCGGCGGCTTAGCCATGGCCGAAAGCTTCGGACATACGATCCTCCCACCCGTCCCCTCTCTCTTCACCTTTCATATCCAAGATACGAGATTACACGACCTCTCCGGCGTCTCGGTCGAAAACGTGGTCCTGACGGCCCCCGGCACCAAACTCCGGACGGACGGGCCGCTCCTCGTGACGCACTGGGGCCTCAGCGGACCGGCGGTCCTTAAACTCTCCGCCTGGGGCGCACGCGAGTTCGCAGGGCAGAACTATTCGTTTCCGATCCATATCAATTGGGTTCCGCCGCGCACGCGCGATACGCTGCTCAAGGAGCTCTCCCTCGTGCGCGAACAAAATGCCCGCAAGCAAGTCACGACCTTCAGTCCCGTGCCCATGCCACAACGCCTTTGGGAACGCTTTGTTATTGCCGCCGGGATCCCCGCCACGACCCCTTGGGCTCACGTCAGCAACCCGTCACTGCAAGCCCTGGCCACTCAGCTCACCGCAAGCGAATTCAAGGTCGACGGCAAAAGCATGTTTAAAGACGAATTCGTGACCTGCGGCGGCGTGAAACTTTCTGAAGTCGATTTCAAGACCATGGAGAGTCGGCAACGTCCTGGGTTATATTTCGCCGGCGAAGTCCTCGACGTCGATGGCGTCACCGGCGGCTTTAATTTTCAGAATGCCTGGACGACGGGCTACCTTGCCGGCTCCGCGGCGGCCCAACCTCGCGCCTAAGCCGCCCTCGCCTTTCCCGTTGCCACCCTCGTCCTCGTAATCATCTTTCCTGCACGATGACTCAACCCTCCGAACCCACCGACGGCCCGCAAATCGGCGATACGCTCGAGGGGCAGATTCTGGTCGCCGTCGGCATGGCCTTCACTTTCACCGAGGCGCATGAAGCCCATCAGGCGACGTTTGAAAAACTGAACGAATGGCTCAATGGTATCCGTCTTTACGAACTAGAAGACGATTTTGACTGTGATGCGAACTTCTGGGACGAACTGCAGGACGCCGGTTACGAAGTAGGTGAAGGCGAAGTCGACGGCGAAAAGCCCGGCGAAGTCATCACGGTCTTTGACGTCTGGGTAAATATCGACGAACCGACCGCCGCCCTCACCCAGCTTCAAAACCGCTTGCTGGAATTAAAGGAAATGGCGACCGAACTTCTGCCGCTAGGACTCCGCGCCGCCGTCGCCAGCCATAAGACGCCCCTCGAGACCCTCAAGCTGATCGCCCAATTGGCGGATTAAACCGGAAGCGCCGGACGCTGCGGCTTACTTCTTCAATTGGCGGGCCAAGAATTCTTCGATGAGCTTATGTTGTTCGGGAGCCTCGAATAATTTTCCGCCATGTCCCGCACCGGCGATGATATGCAGAGAGGATTCGACGCCGACCGATTTGAGTTTCTCGTGCAGCCTAACGCTTTGATCGACCGGCACGCTGGTATCCTGATCCCCATGCATGATCAAGAACGGCGCATCCCCGGCGCTGACCTGATAAAGCGCGCTGGCCGCCCTAGCTTTCTCGGGCTGATCCATCACGATCCCGCCTAATAATAAGGCACCATTCGCTTTGGCCAGATCTGCCCGGGTACGCTTCTCGGACAACACATTCGGTGGCATGGTCAAAAGATCCGTCGGCCCATACCAATCAATCACGGCTTGGACGCGCTCTTCCGAAGGCGCGTCCAAGGTCCCCATCAAGGCGACCAAATGACCGCCGGAGGATCCGCCCCAAGCTGCGATATGTTTTCCATCCATGCCGTACTTCGCCGCATTCGCGCGCAACCAACGGACCGCCGCATGACAATCTTCAATCTGGGCGGGCCATGCGTAATCGGGGATGAAGCGGTGTTCGACGCTGGCGACCGCATAGCCCTGCGCCACCAACCACGTCCCGGGA
>CAINMU010000026.1 GCA_903850885.1 uncultured Opitutia bacterium
AAAAGCCAAGCGTCCGGCTACGCGGACGCGACGATGATGCACCCACTCGGCGAGGGCCGTCAGCGTTAGGACGCTCAGTGCAAAAAGCAGCGATTTCATGGGGTTGAACCTCGGCGTGCAAACCTGGGGGCGGGCACGACGCTACGAAGGGGTATGGCAATCTTTAGGCCTTCACCGAGCCAATGCCAGCCCTTCTCTTGCTGGCCGTGATATTTCGAGTCAGTGAGCATGGTAACGCTGATATTCAGAGCTCAATTGAATGATAAATGTTCCTCAAACTATGAACATCTGGCCGTAAGTTAGGGTACTTTAAACGATATCAGACCTACCCCATCTCGAGTTGGCGCATAAGAACTTGCACGCTCTCCGTGAACGCCAGAATAGCGAACAACCCGCCCAGATGAAACCCCTCCCGTTCCTTATCCTCGGGCTGTTACTCAGCCTGAACCTGAAATCTGCCGCCGCTGATTTTGAAAAGCGATCCGTCACGATTTTTAGCGATGGCGTCCGCATGGCCGGCGATCTTTACACGCCCAAGGGCACCAAGGCCGACGAAAAGCTTCCCTGCTTGGTCCTCTGTTGCGGTACCGGCGGCACCAAGGCCAGAACTGGCAATCAAACCGCCCCCCATTTCGCTCAGAACGGCTACATGGTCCTGGCCTTTGACTATCGCGGATGGGGACAGAGCGACAGCAAACTCATCACCGTCGACCCGCAAAGCCGGCCCGACGCCAAGGGCGAGGTTCAAGTCAAAGCGCGCGCTGTCCGCTGGCAGATGGATTACGCCGATCAATTGGGCGACATCCGGGCCGCGATCAGCTTTATCGTGGGCGAGCCCAACGCCGATCGCGAACGTATCGGCCTCTGGGGTACGAGTTATGGTGGCGGGCTGGTGACATGGATCGCCGGCAACGATCCGCGCGTCCGCGCCGTCGTCGCGCAAGTCCCCGGCATGGGGGCGGGGCGTTCCGGAACCAAAGCGCAGAAAACCGCTTATGATTTACTCACCAAACAAGCCCGAGGCGAAACCGAACCGGTACCCTTCGAAACCGGTCAGCTCGGCGGCAAGCTTTCCGCTTACGCTCAGATGCGTTCCAACCCCGCCAAGGGCTTGGGGTTTTATCCGCTTGAGGCTGCCGCTAAGATCAAGATTCCGGCCTTCATCCTCGACGCGAGCGATGATGAACTGATGAATATCAAAGATAACGGCGGTAAGGCTGCGGAAATCATCAAAGCCAACGGAGTCGAGGTCGAGTACCACGTGATCCCAGGCATCACGCACTACGGCGTCTATAAGGAAAAATTCCAAGAGGTCACCGCCTTGGAAATCGCCTGGCTCGACCAGCATCTGAAAAAAGCCCCCGCCGCGAAGTAATCGGAGGCCAGCGAAGGAAACCTTTGGCCTCCCAGCATAGGTGATTCTTCCGGAAAGAACCGCCATACCGCTTCTGGATCAGCTTAAATCCCGACAAACCGCAGGATGGTTTGATTACGGGGTAAATCGCATTTATTATGATTCAAGCCAGCTCTTCTGGCCTTCACTGATGTCTCGCCCGTTCACCTCACGCTTTAATCTCAAGAATATCGCCTACGGCCTACTCTTGTGGGCGAGCGTATCAACGGGCCAAGCCTGCGAAGCGTGCCGCAAACTTTATTTCCAAGGTATGGAAAACGCCCCGAAGGCCTCCGCGCTTTACCCGCAGGCCAAGGTCGTGGAATATAAGTTGGATATTTCCGAAAAAGATCTGACTCCCGCCGGGCAAACGGTTCGGGCGCTGGCGATTAACGGCGGTATCCCCGGCCCGACACTCCATTTTAAAGAAGGTGATGTGGCCCGCATCACGGTCACCAACGGTTTGGCTGATGACACCACCTCGCTGCACTGGCACGGCGTATTGGTCCCGAACCTCGAGGACGGCGTCCCCGTCGTGACCACCCCGATCATCGCCCCCGGCAATTCCCGCACGTTTGAATTCCTCCTCCGTCAACATGGCACCTACTGGTATCACAGCCACACGGGCCACCAAGAACAGCGTGGCGTCTACGGCGCCATTGTCATCGAGCCGAAAATACCGACCATCCGTGCCGACCACGACCAAGTCATCGTGCTCGGGGATTGGACGAATGAAACCCCCTCTGAAATCCAGCGCACCCTCCTCCGCGGAAGCGACTGGTATTCGTTCCGCAAGGGCACGGCCCAGTCTCTGCTGGGCGCCTATCAAGCCGACAAACTCGGCGAATACCTCGACCGTGAAAAAGCGCTCGTGCCACCGATGGACCTTTCCGACGTCGCCTACGACGCGTTCCTGATGAACGGGCAGGGCCGCCTGCAACTCCCCGGCAAGCCCGGCGAGACGGTCCGCGTCCGCCTCATCAACGCCGGCGCGGCCACCTACTTTTACCTCGATGCGGCCACCGGCCCCCTGAAAATCATCGCGGCTGACGGACAAAACGTCGTGCCTATCGAACAAAAGCGCCTGCTGATCGGACCGGCCGAGACCTATGACGTCCTGATGACCGTCCCGGCCAAGGGCTCTTGGGAATTTCGGGCCACCGCCCTAGACAGCAGCGGCGCGGTCTCCGCCTGGCTCGGCGATGGCTCTGCCCACGCGGCCACCCCGCCACCCGCGCCGGCACGCTACGGGATGAACGCTTACCTAACCTCGATCCTCGATCAGCTCGATCCCGAGCCAGGCGCCAAGGAATCCGAACGCCCGCTCTCGCCCTACGCCAAACTCCGCGCAGCCACGCCACACCCGGTGGCTTCGGCGCACCGCGAATTGACCCTCAAGCTGACGGGCGACATGATGCGCTACGAATGGAGTTTCGATGGCCTCAACCCGCACGAAGCCGAGGCGATCAAAATCAAGGAAGGGGAATCCCTCCGCGTGCGTCTGGTAAATAACACGATGATGCATCACCCGATCCACTTCCACGGGCACTTCTTCCGCTTGGTCGACGCCCATGATAAAGACCCGGCTACCTCTCCACTGAAGCACACGGTCGACGTCCCGCCCATGAGCGTGCGCACGATTGAGTTCACCGCCAATGAAGGCCAAGGCGATTGGCTCATCCACTGCCACCTCCTCTACCACCACCTCACGGGCATGGTGCGCACGATCCGCGTGACGGCCGCCGATGGCGCCGAACCGCCCCACCCCGCCGGGACGCACTCCATGCCGTCGACCTACGTCTGGGGCCAGGCGGCTTTTACGACCGCGAACTACACGGGCTTCATCACCTTGCAGGACGGTCGTAATAACTGGAATATCAACTGGGACGACGGCTTGAAAGGCAGCGATGGCCACGAACACGAACTGAGTTACCAGCGCTACCTCGGCACTCGCCTCTCCCTTTTCACCGGCTACCGCAGCAACACCATGGACGGCGGCAGCGACGGCTTTTTCCTCGGCGCCAACTATCGGCTACCCTACTTCATCGACTTCAAAATCTCCCAACAATCCGGGGGCGAACTTCGCTTCGGCGTGATGAAGATGCTGCAACTGACCGAACGCCTTTCGCTCGACCTCGGGCTCCGCCACGGACGGCTCACCGGCACTTCCGGCATGGCGAACCTGAATTATCTTCTGACCAAGAGTTTCTCGCTTACGGCGGGATACAGTTCAGACTTCGGCACAGGCATCGGCCTCCTCACCCGCTTCTGATTCACCCGCCATGAAACCACTCATCCCTCCGCAAGCAATCATCCCGATTCTCCTTCTCGGCACCATCACCGTCTTGGCTTCGACCTGCGGTTCGGCTCACGCCGCCGATAAGCCCAACGAAAAAGATAAAGGCCGCGACCACGGAGCACCAGTCGTGAAGCCTGCCGAGCCCACCAAGGACGCCCCCACAAAGCTTTACCCGCTGAAAGTCTGCATCGTCTCCGATAACGACCTCGACTCGATGGGCGAACAAGCCTCCTTCGTCTACCAAGGCCAGACCATCAAGGTCTGCTGCAAGCCTTGCATCGCCAAGTTCGAGAAGAACCCAGCAAAATACCTGAAGAAGCTCGAAGGCAAATAAGCCTCCCGAAGCCCCGCAGCAGCGGGGTTTTTTATTGGGCAGGAAACCCCTGCGCCTAGACACCTTCAGACATGAGGGTGGCTTGCGTCCCGTATCAATGCCCATACCAGTGAGACCCTTCCTTCCATGACCACCACTGCTCAGGCCTACGGTTCCGCCTCCCCTTCTTCGAAACTCGCCCCGCTGCAAATCGCCCGTCGCGAGCCGGGCCCGACCGACGTGCAGATGGAGATCCTTTTCTGCGGCGTGTGCCACTCCGATGTCCACACGGCCCGCGGCGAATGGCCGGGCACGAACTACGCCTGCGTCCCGGGCCACGAAATCGTGGGCCGCGTCACCGCGATCGGCGCGAAGGTCACGAAGCTAAAGGTCGGCGATATCGGCGCGACGGGCTGCCTGGTCGATTCCTGCCGCACTTGCCCGAGCTGCCAGCGCGGCCTCGAGCAGTTCTGCCTCACGGGCGCGACCTTCACCTACAACAGCCCCGACCAGCACCTCGGCGGCCACACCTTGGGTGGCTACTCATCGAGCATCGTCGTCGACGAGGCCTTCACCCTGCGCGTCCCGCAGGGCATGGACCTCGCCGCCACTGCCCCGCTGCTCTGCGCCGGCATTACGACCTATTCGCCACTCCGCCACTGGAAGGTCGGCCCCGGCCAGAAGGTCGGCATCGTCGGCCTTGGCGGGCTCGGCCACATGGGCGTCAAGCTCGACCGCGCCTTCGGCGCCCACGTCGTGCTCTTCACGACCTCCCCCTCCTAGGTCGCCGATGGCCTCCGTCTCGGCGCCCATGAAGTCGTCGTCTCGACCGACTCCGCCGCGATGGCCAAGCACGCCTCCTCGCTCGACTTCATCCTGGACTGCGTGTCCGCCCAGCACGACCTCAACGCCTACCTCTCGCTCCTGCGCCTTGACGGCACCCTCTGCCTCGTGGGCGTGCCCGAGCAGCCGCTCGCCGTCCACGCCTTCAGCGTGATCATGCCCCGCCGTAATTTCAGTGGCTCCTGCATCGGCGGCATCGCCGAGACCCAGGAGATGCTCGAGTTCTGCG
>CAINMU010000027.1 GCA_903850885.1 uncultured Opitutia bacterium
CCTGTAAAGTCATAGGTGGACATTCCAAATACCCACTGCGGCAAACCAAATTCGGCAGATTTAGGACGTAAGGCTTGAATCTCCATATCTTCTAAAGAAGCTCGGTAAAGATTCCACCAACCTGTGCGATCGCTGACAAAATAAAGTTTCCCATCAGGCGACCATTCGGGCTGAAAAATTGACTCATCGCCTCCCCCTGCAACCAATTGCGGATTTTGCACCGTGAGAACACCTGTCGCTGATTCCACTAGATCGGCAACCCATAGTTCAGTTCCATCCCAAGGCATATTTGGATGTTGCCAACTAATCCATGCAAGCTTATCGCCGATCGCATTCAGTCGAGGCGAGGCGTAGAAATCTGCACCCGCTACCAATACCTGCACATCTTCACCATTGCTAGTGTTCACCGCCACTAAAGTATTAATCGGTTCACCTTCGCCTGTATGGTCTTCACGCACACAAATAATCACTCCATACATCCGATTCCAGACAAAATCAGCATAGCGGTGAGCGCTTTCAGTGGTTAAGGGTTTGCAAGATCCGCCGCCCACTTTGCGATAGATGCAGCGATCGCTAAAGTTCGAGAAATAAATTCGCCCATCATTCACCAAATATTCGCCACCACCATATTCATGAACCAGCGATCGCACATTGATTGATGCAGGTGTCATTTCGCGGAAAACACCATCGTCATCTATTCTTCCGACCAAGGTTTCTACCTCGGCGAACACGGTTGGTTCGATAAGCGGTGGATCTTCGAAGAATCCGTCCGCACGCCCTTGTTGGTTCGCTGGCCCGGAGTGGTTAAGCCTGGCTCGACGAGCAAAGCTTTGGTTTCGAACGTGGATTACGCCGCGACTTTCCTGACGATGGCCGGCGTGCCCGTGCCAGCGGAGATGCAGGGCCGAAGCCTTACCAAAATCATGGCCGGTCAGCAGCCAGCCGATTGGCGTAAGGAATTCTATTATCACTATTACGAATACCCGTCGCCCCACCACGTCTCGCCGCATTACGGCATCATCACCGATCGCTATAAGCTGGTCCGTTACTATGCTCATGGCGAAGAGCGTTCGGATCTCTTTGATAGCGAGAAAGACCCGCTGGAATTAAAGAGTTTCTTCGGGCAGAAGGACTACGCCGACGTCCAGGCCGACCTTGAGGTCCGGCTCAAGCAGCTGCGCGAAACCTTGAAGGTACCAGCGGTCGATGACCCGATGGCCACCGGTGAAAGAAAGCGGAATGACGCCAACGGGCAGGTCGGTAAGGGCAAAGCAAAGGGCGGCCAGAAAAAAGCCGCTCCTGAAGCCGCTAAGTAGTCCTCCGTTATTCTCCCGTCTTAGTCGCGGCCTTCTTGCCCTTAGCCTTGCCGGCATTATCTGCGGCAGGGTCGTAGGCTGGGTTGGTAGTCGGAAATTGGGCGTCGACGGATTTCAGCCAAGCGTCGAGACGGGCGCGCAGGGACTTGGTGCGATCAGGCTCAGTGACAGCCAAATCCTTGGTCTCACTGACATCGGTCGCGACGTTGTACATTTCATCATGACCGTCTTCGTAAAAGTGAACGAGGCGATAGTCCCCGCTGCGGATAGCACTGTAGGGGGTGGCGCCTCCGGGGTGATAATGCGGGTAGTGCCAGAAGATCGTGTCGCGGTCGGGCTTGGTCCCAGATTTTAACAAGGAGGCCAAGCTGTTGCCGTCGATCAAGGATTGGAGAGGTTTAATGCCGGTCATCTCCAAGACCGTGGGGTAAATATCGATGGAGATTGCTGGCGTCGGCTCGAGGGTGCCGGCCTTGGTGACGCCAGGCCAGAGCATGATGAGCGGCACGCGAACGCCCCCTTCGTAGGCCGAGCCCTTGCCCGCGCGCAGGGGACTGTTGTCGGTCGTGCCGATGAGCCCGCCGTTGTCGCTGGTGAAAATGATGATGGTCTGCTCATCGATTTTTAGGCGCTTCAGCGAGGCGCGAATCGTGCCCATGGCGTCATCAACGCTTGAGACCAAGGCGGCATAGGTCGCGTTCTTTTGCTTTAGGTCGGTGGTATCTTTGGCTTTGAATTTGGCAACGACCTCAGGCTTGCCGGCGATCGGTTGGTGAACGGCGTAATGCGGCAGATAGAGGAAGAACGGTTTGTCCTTGTTGGTCTCAATGAATTTGACGGCTTCGTTGGCTTCGCGGTCGGTGAGGTATTCGCCGACCGGGCCATCCGTGAGCGTGGGGATTTTGTAGGGCGAGAAATAGCTCGGAGGTTGGCCGCGGTGATAGCCACCGATATTGATATCAAACCCATGCTTGTCGGGATAGTAGGCTTCATCGCCTTCTTTTAAGCCAGGGGTGAGGTGCCACTTGCCGATGCTCGCTGTCGCGTAACCGGCAGATTTAAGTTGTTCGGCGAGGGTGATTTCTTCGAACGGGAGGAATTTTTGCCAGGCAGGGATCTTCAATTTGGCCTTTGGCCTTTCGTGGCCGGCGATCCAGTCCGTGATATGCAAGCGGGCCGGGTATTTGCCGGTCAAAAGCGCGGCACGAGTAGGGGAGCAAACCGTGCAGGCGGAATAGCCTTGAGTGAAGCGCACCCCGTCCTTGGCCAATTGATCGATATTGGGGCTTTCGTAGAACTTGCTTCCGTAGCAGGACAGGTCGGTGAGGCCCATGTCGTCAATCAGCACAATAATGACATTAGGAGGCCGTTTAGGGGCTGAATCTACCGCCAGAAGGCTGGTCACCAGGGTCAAGGTCAAGGCTAGCAGCAGTTGGAGCATTTTCATTCAGGTATAAGACCCTAATCCCAAAGCCCTTGGCAACTGATTAAAATGCTTTGAATACTCGTCAAGGAATGGCACTATTCCCGAAATTAATTATGAAAAAACTCATTGGTGCCCTTTGGATTTTGGCCATCGCTCTCGTGGCGACCTTCTTCCTGTCCTCGGGATCTTCCGAGACTCAGGAATTTAAGTTAGCGTACACGGATGCGGTGATCGCACCGGCGACCCCAGTTGTCGTCCTGGCTAAAGCACCAGCCGCCGTCGTTGCGCCTGCAGCCAAGCCGAGCGAAGCCAAGGAAAGCCTTCCGGTCGCGGCAGCTCTCATTGCGTCAACCCCGTCGTCGGACTCAAAATTAACCACCCCGTCTCAGGCTAACGCTTCGCCATCAATTTCTCAGCCCACGTCGCAGAAAGACGCCCCAGTTGCTTCGGCTACTTCAACTAGCACCGATCAAGGTATCGTCACGGCTACCGATGCGTCCGAAGGTCGAGTCGCCCGCGCCGCTTCTTCCATCCACATGGACATCGATGCTTTCAAGCATATCGCCACCAACGACCACGACCTTAAGATTGATGGCGTCGACCGTCCCTTCTACACGTGTTCGGGTCTTATTCCTGCTGACTTAACTATCCCTACCGGACCGGCTTCTTCGACCTTCACCAACCCTCCCTTTGCGGTAGATTCGACGACGGCGTTTCAGTTGCATAGTCGTCCGGGAGCGCCCTATGTTATTTACCTCGATTTTAATGGCCACACCACGACGTATGCAGGATGGAATGGGGGCGTCGCTTTCACCACCCCGGCCTTTCAGCTTTCCGATACGGCGGTCTGGAATGATAAGCGAAACCTTGACGCTATCCTTAATCTTTGGTCTCACGTTTCCGAAGATTATTCGGCTTGGGATGTAGATGTTACCACCGAGCAACCTGCGCTAACCGCACGCGGTCAACGTGCCGTGATCGGGGGAAGCGTAAGTCAATGGCTGAAGGTTTCAGCAGCTGGGGTCGCCCACCTGAACAGCTTCAGCAACGTTCTCAATGGTAATGACAATCCGTGCTATATATTTTCCGCTGATGGCTATTCGAGTACCAGTTATGCTTACTTAAATCAGTGTATCTCGCACGAACTCGGCCACACGCTCAGCCTCAATCACTGGGGTGAAGTAGCCTACACCGTCGGTACCAAGACCACACCCGCCGCCGGATATTCCAAGGGCCATGCGGTGACGGGACATACTGGAATCAGTACCACCGGCCCGATCATGGGTGGTGGTGCTATTTGTTCTCTAATGCAATGGTCCAAGGGAGATTATCCCTACGCGACTTGCACGGTTCCGACCCAGAATGATATCGCCTTCATTTCCACCTATTTGTCGCACTTAACGCGTATTGATTCTTTGTCTACCGCCACATCGCTTGGAAACGCCAACGTCATATCATTTGATGGGGCTATCGCAGATTCGACCGATGTTAATCTGATCAAGATCCGCGCCGCCCCAGGCACCTTGACGCTGGGCGGAAAGGTCGCCTATTACCGACCTGACTTGAAACTGGGGCTCTCCCTGCTTAATTCCGCCGGTGCGGTCGTCGCTAAGAATTACACGACCACGACTATGGCTAACTCATTGACCTACGTCGTCCCGACCCCCGGCTACTACTATATCAAAGTGAACGGTCTTGGCTATGACTCAGCGGCATCGGCGTCGGCACAGGTTTGGACGAACTCGGGTATTACCGGCACGGTGGTAGGTACTTCTGCAGCCTTTACGAATTATGGTAGCATCGGACGCTACAGCCTGGCGGGTACCTGGACGGCGGTCGCAAATAGCGCCCCGGTTGCCGACATCACATCTAATAAAACAGGTGGCTTGGCGCCGGTTACCGTTGGGTTTTCGGGTGCTGGATCATCCGATTCGGACGGCATCGTCTCTTCCTATGCGTGGAACTTTGGTGATACTTTGTCTACCTCTAATACATCCACGCTGGCTTCACCTTCGCACACCTACATCGCCCCGGGTACTTATACAGTGACCTTGCAGGTTATGGACAATGCAGGCGCTTCATCCCTTGTAGCTTCCAAGATCATCACGACTACGGGCGTGCTGCCTGCTGAGGTCAAGATCGCTTCCATCACCCCGGTTTGGAATGTGGCCAATTCATATCAAGGTATCTTATCGGCGGACATCGCGCTCGTTGACCAGTACGGTCAGCCACTGCGCAATGTCTTGGTCTACGTTACCGTCTCGGGCTTTGTTAACGGCAAAGCTTCAGCTAAATCCGATGCTGCCGGACACGTCTATATTTCTTGTCCCAAGATTGCGAATACGGCCAAGGGGACGATCACATTTACGGTAACCTCCCTGGTCTTTAATGGTTACCCTTGGCTCACGACGCACGACACCGGCAATCCGTGCATCTTGACAAGATAGTATCGGTCAAGGGGCGACCTTAGTCGGTCCGTCATTCAAAGGCGTGCTCTTAACTGAGTACGCCTTTTTTGTTGAGTATCAGCGTCGCCGGTCCGCTCTTCTGATTCCTGCCGGAAAAAGTTATCGACCCTTTCATACTATCAGCCAGCGCAGGGTGGCGTTAGGGTGACAAACGCGTGCACGTTCGGTGACGATAGCCCCGAGCCGCTCATAGGCATTGTAAGAAATATGATTTTTGATGTTTGTTTTTTAAAAGATTCATCCCCTTTTACCCACATGCCAAAATTATTCTGCATTCTTTCCCTCCTGCTGTTATCGGCGACCGGTTTCGGTGCCGATGTTCCGGGCGATGCGAAAGGGATGGCAATGGCCTCTAAGGTTTCGGACAGTCGCCTCCAAACTGCGGCTACCCTGGAGGGTTGGTCACTGGCTAAGGCCAAAGCCCTCGCGGCCAAGGACAAGTCGCTCCACATCACCCCGAATGACCGGTTTTTCTACGCCTGTAAGTTCAACGCCGCGGGGCTTAAATCCTCTGACCTTTTAGGCCTTAAGATCCAGACGGGTCCTGACACTTCGATTTTTACCGGTACACCTCCGGCCGTGAACGTTACCACCGCCTTCCAATTGCATAGCCGTCTTGGAGCCGCGAAGGTATTATACCTTGATTTTAAGGGGCACACCACCCCGGTGAGCGCGTCCTGGGGCAATGCGACCCCCATCGTTATCCCGGCATTTAAGCTCCCCGGGACCGCATCCGCAACCGCCCAACTTAACCTCAACGCTATTCGGGATATCTGGCTGCACGTCTCGGAAGACTATGCGGCTTGGGATATTGATGTGACGACCGAGGTGCCACCGAGCACCGCCCGCGGCCAACGTTGTGTAATCGGAGGTGACGTCGTCACTGACTTTGCTCCGAATTTCAGCCCGGCGGAGGATTTGACGGGTGTGATGGGTATTTCTTTGTCGAATTTCGGGGGTCTCATCAACGGAAGTGACGCGAATAACTTCGTTTTCTTGAGCGATGGCATTCCGAGCGGTTCGCCGACTACCTCTAATTACGAGATCACCATGCTGTGCGTCGCCCATGAGGTTGGACATACCTTTGGCCTCGAGCACTGGGGCGAGACGGCCTCCGGTACCGGCTGGGCTTATTCCTTCGGACATGCCGTTTCAGGTTTTACCGGCGTGGCTAACACCTGTCCGATCATGGGTAGTAGCGAACTCAATGGCTGGCCCAGTGCTTGTAACCTTAATCATTGGTCAAAAGGGGACTATCCCTATTCTGTCGTCTACTTCGGTAACGATAATACCGCTCCGACGGGTACGCAGGACGACCTCGCTTTGATCTCCTCAAAGGTGACCAAGCTGGTCGGCGCCAATGACGACCATGGTGATACTTTGGCCACGGCGACCTTGATCTCCGGAGCGACCATCACCGCCGGCGGCATCATCGCCAGTAGCACCGATGTCGACTTGATGAAAATCAGCGCGCTTGCCGGCCCATTGTCGTTAACCGCCACACCTCACCTCAAGTATCGCAACTTGAACGGCAGCCTAAAGATTGGCCTGTCTTTGCTTAATTCCGCCGGCACCACGGTCGCCGTGGCCTATCCGACGAACAGCATGGGCGCTTCGCTGAGCTATACTGTACCAGCCGCAGGCAACTATTACATCAAAGTCAATGGCGTTGGCTATGACCCTACGAAGACAGGCCCCAATCAAGTCTGGACCAACACCGGCATCACCGGAACGGTCGTCGGCACCAGCGCCGGGTTTACGAATTACGGTTCGCTCGGACGCTATGGGCTCACGGGTAGCTGGTCTGCGCTCCCTAATGTCGTACCCGTTGCCGTGATCACTGCCAATAAAACCGTTGGACGCGCTCCCGTTACCCTTAGCTTTTCGGGTACTGGCTCCACCGATGCGGATGGCATCGTCTCCTCCTATGATTGGAACTTCGGCGACGCATCGTCTTCCGCTAACACCTCCACCTTGGCTACGCCTACGCACACCTTCGCTGCTCCGGGGGTTTATACGGTGACCCTGCAGGTCAGAGATAATGGGGGCGATGCGTCGTTGGTTGCTTCTAAAATCATCACGGCCACGGGCGTGCTCCCGGCTGAAGTCATGGTCGGCTCGATGACTCCGACCTGGAGCGTGGCCAATTCCTATCAAGGTATCGCAACGGCCGACATCGCCATCGTGGACCAGTACGGAGATCCGCTACGTAATGTCTTGGTCTACGTTACCGTCTCGGGTTTAGTGAACGGCAAGGCTTCGGCTAAATCTGATGCCACCGGCCATGTTTATATTTCTTGTCCTAAAATGGGCAAGACGCTCACGGGCACGATCAGATTCACCGTCACATCTTTGGTCCTGAAAGGTTATCCCTGGCTCACCACCCACGATACGGGCAATCCGTGCGTGTTGATTAGGTAATACCAGACAGCGGGCGAAATTAGTCCGACCGTCATTCCAAGGCGTGCTCTTAACTGAGTACGCCTTTGACGACGTGGGCTTCTTCGACGCCGGTCAGTTTGACGTTCAATCCGCGGAACTTGAACGTGAAGCGCTCATGGTCGATGCCCATGCAATGTAAGATGGTCGCGTGGAGGTCGCGTAAGTGGA
>CAINMU010000028.1 GCA_903850885.1 uncultured Opitutia bacterium
CTGATTCTCCTTGTCTAGGTTCAAATCCTAGTCGGACTATTTCCTGAAAGCAAAAAGCCCTCTCGCGAGGGCTTTTTCATGCGCATCCGCGAACCTTCAGCGGACGTTCCAGAAGATGATAAGGTTCTTGGTCTGGCGTCCGGCGGCGATCAGGTCCGGCTTGCCGTCACCATCAAGATCGGCGGCCTTAAAATCTTCGACGGCCATCTCTTGCGTGGAGATGGTGCTCGTGCGCCAAGTCTTGCCCGCATCGTCGAGCGGCGTGAGCAGGCGGATGCCGGGATCTGTCCCGCGCCAGCCAATCACGAACTGATCTGACTTGGTGCCGAGAAAGTCGGCGATCGCGACGGCATGGCCGTCCTTGAAGCCATCCAGAACTTGGAGTCGGTTCCAAGAGCCATCGGCGGCTTTGGTGTAAACAGCGGCGGCGGTGCCGTGCATGGGTTCGACGGTCGCGAGGAAGGTCTGGCCATTCGGCAACTTGCCGTCGCGGACTTCGCCGACGGCGACGTTGGTCAGTTGCACGGAGGTCCAGCCGTCGCCCTGCGGAGCGTTGAACCAGAGGCCTTCTTTGGAGCCCGAAAGAATCTGTTGCGCGGTGCCAGCGTTCCACCGGACAGGTTGATGGTTATGCGTCATGTGGCCGACGTCGTTGATGACATGGATCTTCCATTCGTCCTTCGGGTTGGCCGGCTTTTCATAGGCGAGCAGTTTGGCGCCGACGCCCGCTCCCGCCTTATTGCCCACGCCGTGCAAAGGCTGGACGACGAGATCCCAGCGTCCCTTGGCGACTTCGACCCATTGCATGCGGTGGACGGTCGGCTCATGGTGCAGCTTTACCGCCTCCCATTTCTGGGTGCGATCGGCCGGCGGGATAAGATAAAAGACCGCGCCGCTTTTGACGGTGTCGGAAGGATTCCAGCCGGCGCCTACGGCGATGGCGCATTTGCCCGAGCCATCGATATCTTGGGCGGCAACGCAGACGTTGTCTTCCTTGGTAAGGTCTTCGGCGATGATGTGCTTCTTCCAGTCAGGGTTATGATACCACTGCACCGTATGCTGGTCGGCGAGAATGATATCCGGCTTGCCGTCGCCATCGACGTCGGCAATCGCCAGGCCGTAACCGATGCTGACTTTATCGATCTCCTGCGCTTTGAATTTTGGCTCAGGTGGCGCGGCGAAAGACGCGGCGGCGAGAAGTAGGGCGATGATCGAGGCGGGGCGCATGCGGTCAGTAAGCCGCTTGACCGACCGCTGTCGAACCAGACTTCAGGCCGTCAAACGCTCGAGGCATTCCTGGTAAAGGGCCTGCGTCTTGGCGACGACGTCCGCGGGAAGGGTCGGTCCAGGCGCGGTCTTATTCCAAGGCTGGGCTTCGAGCCAATCGCGGACGAATTGCTTATCGTAAGAAGGTTGCGCCCGGCCTGGTTGCCACGTCGAGGCTGGCCAATAACGGGAAGAATCCGGAGTCAGGACTTCATCGATCAGCACGAGCGAACCATCGGGCGCATGACCGAACTCGAATTTGGTGTCCGCCAGGATTACGCCGGCCTTGGCGGCCCGATCGCGTCCCATCTTATAAAGAGCGATGGAAGTGTCGTGGACTTTTCGGAAAACATCCGGACTTAAGATTTCGCTGCAGCGCGCGCAGGTGATGGCTTCGTCGTGACCTTCGGCCGCCTTGGTCGAGGGGGTAAAAATCGGCTCAGGCAGCGGTGAGCCGTCGAGCAGACCTTTAGGTAGCGCATGATCCAGGATTGCGCCGGTCTTGGTATATTCCTTGAAGCCGCTGCCAGCGAGGTAACCGCGAACGACGGCTTCGACGGGCAGAGGGACGAGTTTGCGCACCAGCATCGAGCGCGGGATCAGGTGTTCGTGCCCTTTGAGGGCGCGCGTCAAAGCCGCCAGGTGATCAGGCACGAGGTGCGTCGGGAACACCGCTTTAGCTTGTTCGAACCACCAAAGGCTGATTTGCGTAAGCAGAATGCCTTTACCGGGAACGCCATTGGGCATCACGACGTCGAAGGCAGACAATCGATCCGTGGCCACGATGAGGTAGTGTTCGCCGAGATCGAAAACTTCGCGGACTTTACCTTTGGCTTTGAGAGGAAACGGCAGGCCCGTGACGGTCATCAGTGCTTCCTTGGGCAAGGGCGGCGTTTTCATTCTGCTGACCAAATAGGCATCGGCAGGCCGTAAGGGCAAGGAGAAGGTGATAAAACGGGCAGATTAGAGTGTCTAAGCGGGGTGCGGCCCGACGCCCGTTGACTATGGGAAATCCGCGGAGAACATGGGTGTCACCCCAAAATAAAACCCGATGACCAAAACAACCTCCCTCCTCGGACTCATCGTCCTCATGATCGTCGCCTTTTATTTCACGCGCAGCCCGGGCTTAGGCGCTTCGGATGTCCGACTCTATGTCCGCCACAACGTCGCGGATTATGCCGTCTGGAAAAAGGGTTACGATGCGTTCGCTCCGATGCGTGGTGATGTCTTTCATCAAGCCGTCTTCCAGTCTGCCAGCGATCCGAAAGACGTGACGGTCATCCACGACTTCCATTCGCTGGAGGCCGCTCAAGCTTTTGCCAATTCTCCGCAACTCAAGGAGGCCATGGGTAAGATCGGCGTCGTGGGCGCTCCGCAAATCTGGTTCACGAAGTTAGGGGCCAAATAAAAAAGAAGCGAAGCTTCGACGATTGGGATCATTGCCGCTGATCATTCAGGTGCGACCGTTGGTATCCATTATTCGTCACATCGAAGAAAATTTGGTGAAGTGTACGCTTGAGCCGCTGCGCCACCGACCTGAGCTGGAATTTATCGAAGCCTCCGGGGAGGCGACTCTGGACGGAACGGGAATGTTATTGTTGGAGGTCGGGGCTCCGCCCATCACGCTCGCCGACGCCGGCCGCCGATTGATTTTGCTGGATGGAAGCTGGAAGCAAGTCGCCGAATTGAGGGCCTGTGTCACCGGCCAGCCTATCGGCCGCTCGCTGCCGCCGATCCTCTCTTCCTACCCACGCCGGAATCGGGAAGGGCTTGATCCCGTGGAAGGCTTGGCTTCGGTCGAAGCGCTTTATTTCGCCTTACGACTGCAAGGGCATGACGACCCGACGCTTTTGGCGCATTATTATTGGCGCGACGAGTTCTTGGAAAAAATCCGGGTCGCGCTGAGCGAGCTGCGCTGATGGAAATCTTCGACGCCCATTGTCATTATCAGTTCGCCGAAGTGCCCTATGCCGCCGTCGAGCTGGCACGGAGCGAGGGTGTTGGCTTTGCGGTGATCAACGGTTCGTCTCCGGATGATTGGGAGGATGTGGCCCGTCTTGCGCGCCGCGATGGACGAAATCTTCCCTCATTCGGTTTGCACCCCTGGGATGTGCCGACCGCGAAGCCTGGCTGGGCGGAGCTGTTGCGGGAATGCCTACTCACGTTTCCGGAAGCCGCCGTGGGCGAAATGGGATTGGACCGATGGGTGAAGGATTTTAATGCGGAGGCACAGGAGAAAGTATTCCGTCTGCAGCTTGCCTTGGCCGTCGAACTTAACCGGGCACTCACCATCCATTGCGTGAAAGCCATCGGGCCCCTGATGGAACTCTTGCGCGTTGCGCCGCTGCCTGCCCGCGGATTTCTGCTGCATAGCTGGAATGGGCCAGTGGAATTAGTACCGGAGCTGAGCCGTCTGGGGGCTTATTTTTCCTTTAGCGCTCACCATCTGCTGCCCCGTAAGCTTGAACTGCGCACGCAATTCACCGCCGCCATCCCGCGTGATCGCATCCTGATTGAGACCGATGCGCCGGCCTTATGTCCGGCTCCCGACTATCGCCGCCATGAGCTACCGCCGGGTCCGGATGGCACGGAATCGAATCACCCGGCCAACATCTTTAAAACCAACGAACAGTTGGCTTTGACCTTGGGCGTCACGCCAGAGGTTTCGGCGGAGCTGACGCGGGCAAATTTCCGCCGGCTATTTATCAGCCCGCAGAAGTGAGAGTCGGATAGCTTCGCCGGCGGCTGCGAGCCCGAAGGCGCCAGCGACATGCGAGGCCGTGCCGTAACCCCATTCGCAGTTGGGGTTCAGCTCATTCTCATCGGGCAGCGTACCGCCGGGTAGATCAGCGCAATCGGTCGGCTGGACCAGAGGTTCGTCGGACCAGACGCACGAAACATGGAAGAGCCCTTTGCGCGGGAAATCGAAATTCTGCCGGAGTCGTTTGCGCACCAGCATCATGAGCGGGTCGTCGCGCGAGGCGGTCAGGTCGGTGACCTTGATGCGGGTGCCGTCGAGGCGGCCGGCGCAACCGCCGACGCTGACAAGCGGGATCTTGCGATTAAAGCATTCCGCGATCAGCCCGCACTTGGGCGAAAGCGAATCCATCGCATCAATCACCACGCCGTCGAAATCTTTCACGACCTCATGGGCGTTTAATTTGGAAAGAAAGCGCGGGTGCAGCGTGGTGCGGATGGCGGGATGAATCGAGCGGACGCGTTCCGCCATCGCCTGCGTCTTTTCTTTGCCATCATTGCCGGCGACGGCATGGAGCTGACGATTCGTATTGGAAATACAAACCGCGTCCCCGTCGACCAAGACCAAGTGGCCGACGCCCGTGCGGGCAAGCGCTTCTGCCGTCCAGGAACCGACGCCGCCTAAGCCCACGATCAGGAAAGAGCTGCGCGATAGCCGTTCCAGGTTGGCGCGCCCGTAAAGACGGCCGATGCCGGAGAAGCGTTCGATGTAGGCGGGGTCCATCGCGACGCGGAATTAGGCGGACGGACGCGTAATCGCCTCGGCACGCTCGCGCAGGTCGGCTTCATACAGCGCATTCAGGAGTTCATCGAGGTTGCCTTCGAGGACTTGTTCGATGCCGTGGACGGTGAGGTCAATGCGGTGATCGGTGATGCGATTTTGCGGAAAGTTATAAGTCCGGATACGTTCGGAACGATCTCCGGAGCCCACTTGGGTTTTGCGGGCGTCGGCCCGGGCCTCGCGTTCCTTGGCCCGAGTTAGGTCGAGCAGACGTGCGCGTAGGACGCGCATGGCCTTCGTGCGATTCCGCAACTGTGACCGTTCGTCGGCACAGTAGACCATCAGCCCTGTCGGCTTGTGGATAATTTGTACGGCGGATTCAGTCTTATTGACGTGTTGACCCCCGGCGCCGCTGGCGCGTGCGACCGACATGTCGAGGTCTTCGGGCTTTAGGACAACCTCGGCTTCTTCAGCTTCGGGCAGCACGGCGACGGTGGCGGCAGAAGTGTGGACGCGCCCTGAGCCCTCGGTGGCCGGTACGCGCTGGACGCGGTGGACGCCGGCTTCGTGGCGGAGCAGGGCGGTGGCTCCTTCGCCTTCGATGAGCAGGACGGCTTCACGGACGCCGCCAAGATCGGAGTGAGAGAGGGACATCAATTCGCATTTCCAGCCTTTTTTCTCAGCGAACCGGGTGTAGGCCCGCATCAACTCGGAAGCGAAGAGCGAGGCTTCTTCTCCTCCGGTACCGGCCCGAATTTCTACAAGAGCATTACGAGAATCGTCGGGATTGGGGGGGATGATTGAGCGGATGAGCTGTTCTCGGGCGATTTCAACGGCCGGACTAAGCCGTTTGATCTCTTCTTCTGCCATGTGGCGCATCTCAGTGTCGCTTTCGCGGGAAAGGGCGATGGCCTCGGCCAGCTCTTGTTCGAGGGCGACCAGGATGTCATCGGCCTTCACGGCTTTAGAGGTAAAGCGTAACTCGGCCCCCAAGGCGGCCGCCCGACGGCTATCCCCGAAGGTCGCCGGATCAGCCATAAACCCTTCAAGCTCGGTCAGCCTGCGGCGGAAGCTGGTAAGGTTGGGGCGAAGGGGGCTGGCGGACATGGTCAGGTTTGGTCAATCGGGACTTGGACAGGCGAGGTCCCTTGGTTATTCAATGGAGGGGGGATAAGCCCCCTCCGCAAGCCCGACCTTTCACCCACTCCCACTTCTGATGCAGCCCAAGGAACCCGCCCTCCGTAGCACCCATATCCTCACCTGTGTGTGGGATTTTGATAAGACCCTCTGTCCTGGATATATGCAGACCCCGCTTTTCCGTGCTTTTGGCGTGGACGAGGAGCAGTTTTGGAAAGAAACGAACCAACTGCCGGCGCTCTACGCCCGCAAGGGAATCCGAACCCCTAAAGATTCGGTCTACCTCAATCACCTGCTCAGTTACGTCAAAGCTGGGGCTATGAAAGGCCTGACCAATAGCCGCCTGCGAGAGTTGGGGGCGGAAATCAAATTATGCGACGGTCTGCCGGATTTTTTCCCAGGACTGAAGCAGTATGTCGGTGAATTAGGGCGTAAACATAACATCGAAGTCGTCCTCGAGCATTATATCATCAGCACTGGTTTGGCGGAGATGATCCGCGGGACGTCGCTCGCGCCGCATTGCGACGGGATCTACGGCTGCGAATTTCTGGAACACCCGTTACCGCCCCACTTTACTAAGCAGGACGAATTGGCGTTGGATCTGCCGACCGAAATCACGCAAGTCGCGGCGATGGTCGATAATACCATCAAGACCCGCTTCCTTTTCGAAATCAATAAAGGCTCGAACAAGAATCCGGAAATCGACGTCAACGCCGTCGTGCTAACTGAAGATCGACGTGTGCCCTTCGAGAATATGATTTATGTGGCGGACGGTCCGAGCGACGTGCCGGTCTTTTCGCTCTTACGTAAAAACGGCGGCAAAGCCTTTGCCGTCTATGTGCCGGAAAGCGAAGCTGAGTTCGCCCAGAACGATGCGTTATTGCAGGCCGGACGTGTGCACGGTTACGGCCCCTGCGATTACTCCGCAGTCTCCTTTACCCCCAAGTGGATTCGCCACGCTTTAGCCAGTATGGTGGAACGCCTCGCCCAAGAACGTACGCGAGCGTTGGCCGCCCGGGTCACGCGCCCGCCGCGTCACATCCATCCGGAAAATATCCCCCCGGTGCCGCATGATACGACCTCTCAAGGTACGCTCTTTCACGAATAATCATGCCCGCTCCTGCCCGTAAACGTTCTGCGACCTTGGCTCGACCGGCGAGTGAGAGTCGCCCGTTACTCGCCATCGTATTGGGCGTCATCGGCACCTTCTTGCTGGTCGCGATGGCATTTCATACCAACAAGGACAGCTTCTGGATGCGCGAGATGTTGGAGACGAAGCTCAGCCTTCCGGCAGGCACCTCGGATAGCTTGGAGAGCAATCCTTGCGGATCTTTCGGCGCGAGTGTTGCGGTGCTCTTGTTCAGCGTCTTTGGCTACGCCGCTTTTTTAATCCCCGCTTTCTTGCTGATCGCCGCGTGGTTGGCGCTTAATCAGCGGGCACACACCTTGTGGCCGACGAAGGTGGCCTTGATGGCGGCCTGCATCCTTTTCGGCGCGCCCATCTTGGCGCTCTGGCTCGATCCGGAATCAGGCAATGTCGTGAATGCCGGCGCCTTTGACCCCAAGGGTTCGGGCGGCCTGCTGGGTAGCTTCATCTACGGCAGCCTCTGCCTGCCGGTCTTAGGCCCCATCGGGACCTGGGTGCTCGTCTTCCCCTATGGATTTTGCTTATTAGGATCTTTGGCCGATGACCCTAAGGCCACGCTCGCCTCTTGGATTGCGGAAATGCGCGATGGTTTGGGCGCATGGAATTCCGACCGTAAAGCCGCGGCCCAGAAAGCGGTCGATGAAAACCGTCGGAAAGCCGAAGCCCTTGCCGCCGTGCGACGGAAGCAGGAAGAAATCCGCGGACTTGAGATCGCCGCGGTTGTCGAACTGCCCAAGCCCGAAAAGGCTAAAGCGTTACCCGTAGTGAAGAAAGAAGAACCCGTGGAAGAAGAGGTCGAGGCGCCGAAGACGGTCAAAGCGGAGACGGTGACGATAACGCCTAAGGGTAAGGACGATCCCGACCCAGATGGCCCGGCGAAGAAAGAAAAACTGACCCCGCCTCTGCCCGGGAAGAAGGTGATTGTCGTCAAGCCCGACGAAATCGAAAAGGCCAAAGCCTCGCAGACACTTAAACGTAAAGGAGATTATATTTTTCCCGAGGTCAGGTTACTGACCCAGCCGGTGACGACCAGCCAAGCCCCGGCGGAAGATTTCCGCAAGCGCGCGGCCGAATTAATCGAGACCTTGTCCCAGTTCAAAGTCAGCGTGATTCCCGTCGATCCCGAAAACGGCATCGATGTGGGCATCCAGCAGGGTCCGTCGATTACGCGTTATGAAATAAAGCCGGCCCCGGGCGTACGCGTCGAGAGGATCGCTAACCTCTCGAATAATATTGCGATGAACTTGCAAGCCGAGTCGGTGCGCATCCTTGCCCCGGTTCCGGGTCGCGGCACGGTGGGCATCGAAATTCCGAACAAGGTCCGCAAGGATGTACTCTTGCGTGAAATTATCGAATCCAAGGCTTGGGCCGAATCGAAGATGGAAATTCCAGTCGTACTGGGCGTGGACAGCGTCACGAACAAACCGGTGATCCAGGATCTGGCCAAGATGCCACACTGTTTAATCGCTGGCTCCACGGGCCAAGGAAAGTCGGTTTGCATCAACGCCTTCATCGTCTCGTTGCTTTACCGGATGACGCCGGAAGACCTCCGCTTCATCATGGTCGACCCGAAGGTCGTGGAATTGCAGGTGTACAGCAAACTGCCCCACTTGTTGATTCCAGTGGAGACAGATCCCAAGCGCGTACCGGCAGCCTTAAAATGGCTCATCGCGGAAATGATGAAGCGCTATAAGATTTTCGCAAAGTGCGGCGTGAAGAATATCACGGGCTTCAATGCCAAGCTCGCGAAAGATGCTGGGGCTCCGAAGCAAGAAGAGTTGCCGCTTAGCCCGGATGAACAGGCGGCCGCCCGCGAGGCGGCGGAGAGCGTGCTCGATGATGGAATAAAAATTCCGAAGGAGAAGCTACCTTACATCGTCTGTGTCATCGACGAGATGGCCGACTTAATGATGGTCGCGGCCCAAGATATCGAAACCTCGATCGCACGCCTGGCTCAATTGGCCCGGGCGGCTGGCATCCACCTGGTCGTCGCCACGCAGCGCCCGTCGACCGACGTGATTACGGGCTTGATCAAGGCCAACTTACCCACGCGCATCGCTTTCAAGGTTTCTGCCTTGGTGGACTCCCGCACCATCCTGGATAGTCGCGGAGCCGAGACCTTGGTCGGCCGCGGTGACATGTTGTTCATCCCGCCGGGCACGGCGACGTTGCAGCGCGTGCAAGGAGCTTTCGTGGGCGAAACAGAAGTGGCCGATATCGTGGAATTTATCCGCAGTAAGAACGGTGATCCGGAATTCGCCCAAGAGGTTGTTGATGCCATCGCGAACGCTTCGGAAGAAGGCGGCGGCGGGATGGAGGGCGAAGCCGGCGAAGATCCGCTGGTCGCCCAGTGCTGGAATGTCATTAAAGAATCCCAACGGGCTTCGGTATCCATGCTCCAGCGTCGGCTCAATCTTGGTTATAATCGGGCGGCTCGCATGATGGATGTCTTAGAAGAACGTGGGTATGTCGGGCCGGCGAATGGTTCAAATCCGCGCGAAATCCTGCGCCAGGACTGACCCTCGGTTTGACCAAATAAAAGAGCCCGTCCGGCAGAAGCGGACGGGCTCTTTTATTTAAGGAACTCGGCAGAGATCAGACCTTCTTCTTCTTCTTCTTCTTTTCTGGTTCCGGGGTGGACGCTGGGGTCGCTGGCGGCGTGACCACTTTCGTCGGGTCGACGGTCGGGGCGGGATTATTCGGGTCAATCACCGGGCCGGTGACGGCCGGGGCGGGCTCAGTGGCTTTGGTTGGAGCTGGGGTGGTCTCGGCGGCGTAGGCCAGTTGGGCGAGGAGGCAGAGGGCGAGGAGGGGGCGCATGGTTATATCATTAATACACCAATCTCGGGCGAAGGTTTCAGGCCGATGGGCTTCGTAAATAAAAAACCCCGGCGTGCCGGGGTTTGGAGAGAAGGCCGAGGCCTCGAACTTATTCCTTGGCGGGCTCGGCGGCGGCCTTCTTGCTGACCTTGACTTCGGCAGTCGTGGTATTTCCTTCGGTCGGGGCCGCGGCGGCTTTGGTCTTCTTTTCGGCCTTGGGCGGAGGAGGCGTGCTGTCGCCGTCTTCAGTGGCAGGGGCTTTCTTCTTCGAACCTTTTAATTCTTTAGTCACCGCGGCGGTGCCGTTCGCAGCAGCCTCGATGGTCTTACCGTCAACCAAGGCTGGTCCGGCAGGAGCAGCGCCGTCGCTACCGATGGCGTTGAGTTTGGCGATTTCATCCATCGCGGCCTTAGCGGCGGCGTTGGCGATTTGGGTCGCGGCATCAATCGCTCCGGCTGGCACGAGCGAGACAGGATCGGCGACAGGAGCGGGAGCATCTGCCTTCTTGGCTTTCTTTTCCGAGGAAGCCGCTGGAGTGGTGCCGTCTGGGGTCACGGTTCCCTTGTTGGTCTTAGGTGTGGACGTACTGGCGGCGAGGAATGCGGCGAGGAGAAGGATATTCATCTTGTGTATAATACACCCTAAAGGGGCCATAGTTTCAAGACCTGTCGGGACGGAAGATGAAGAAGACTGTGCCCAGAATGCAGAAAAGGGCCAAAACGAAGCCCCAGCGCCACTTCTTGCCTAGGGAAATCAGCATAAGAGGTAGGTAAACGATGAAGGTAATACGTTCTGGAATAACTTTAAGTTGGGCGCCAGCGAGCCCGCCAGCTAACCCAATTCGATGAGCTGGTATGATGAATAGAGGCTGGCAAACTAGACGTTCCGCTCAGCGAGCCATCCAGGCGGCACCCCGGAGGTCGAAGGTGCGTAAGACAATCTCCCGGCGCCTGCGCGTATAGACGACGTGCATGACCTCGTGGCCGTCTTGTTGGTCGAGCAACGCGCTGGGATAACTCACTTCGCCTTCGCCGCGCTGCAATTGATCAAGCAGCAGCGGTTGTCCCCATTGACCCTCTTCGTTGCGAAGGACGGCATCGAGCGTCAGGCGGTTCGTTCCATGGTTGAGAATCGCGGCGACGCGCCCGTCGGAAAGCACGACGGCTTCGAGGCCAGAGTTCGGGTTGGGTAGGCTCGTGGCCTTCAAGGGAGACCAAGTCCGGCCAAGGTCGCGGGAGGTCGATTGCGCGACGACCTTTTCGCGCGTACGCAGCAAGGCGAGGAGCTGACCGTTGGGAAGGAGGACGACCGAAGGTTGGATGGCGTTGAAGGGAGGTTCGCCAGGATTGGGTATGATTTTCTGCCAAGCCGTGGCGTCCGAAGGGTCGCTGGGGTGGCTTAGGATCTCAAAATGCGGGCGCCAAGGATTGCCCAAGGATTTATCCGCAGATTCTTCGCTGCTCCCGAAGAGTAGGGAGCCATCCTGCAGTGCCAGCGCCCGACAGCGGATAGGCCCAAGGAAAGCGGAGGGTAATTTTTTTGCCTCAGACCAGGTTTTTCCGCCGTCGTTGGAACGTTTCCAAAAACCTTGCCACTCTGGGATGAGTTTCGAGGCCTTATAATAAAGGGTCACCGAGCCATCTTGGGCTGGAACGAGCACAGGATTCCAACAAGGGATTCCCTGGTGATCGGCGACGGTGATCGGAACTGACCACTCGCGCGTCTGGGGGTCGCGACGCGTGAAGCGGATCACGACATCATCGGCACCTTCTTTCGCTCCCGAAAACCAGACCGCCATCAAGGCGCCGTCCGGAGTTTTGATGACGTTAGAAGCGTGGCACTCCGGCCCATAGCCATCACTTAAGACCGTCTCGCGATAAGGCGGGGGAGTTCGGGAGTTTTCTGCCATGACCAAGGCGACGGAATTAAGAAAAAATAAGAGGCCAACACGCAGTGACATACTTATAGGGATAAGCCCGTGTTATCGGCTTGCAACGCCACGTTTTATCTCAGTATCGGCGGGCATGGCTGACATTCAGGAATTATTTATCCAGAACAAGGCTTGGTCGGATTCTGTCCGCCAAGAGCAGCCCGATTTTTTTGAAACACTAGCCCGGCAGCAATCTCCCCGCTATCTCTGGATCGGTTGTTCAGATAGTCGGGTGCCGGCCAATGAGATTGTCGGGCTTTTGCCGGGCGAGTTGTTCGTCCATCGTAATGTTGCTAACGTCGTCGTGCATTCGGACCTTAATTGCTTATCGGTTTTACAGTATGCCGTCGATGCCTTGAAGGTGGAGCACATCATCGTGTGCGGGCATTATGGTTGTGGTGGCGTGCAGGCTTCGCTCGAGCGTCGTCAATTAGGGTTGATTGACAACTGGCTCCGACACGTGCGCGACGTGCATCACAAGCACGCCTTGGCCGTCGAGTCGGTTTTGGGTCCGGCAAAACTCGACACCCTTTGCGAACTCAACGTCATCGAACAGACGCTTAACGTCTGCCAGACGACGGTCGTGCAAGATGCCTGGGCGCGCGGGCAGGCCTTGCAAGTCCATGCATGGATCTACGGGCTGAAAGACGGCTTGGTAAAAGACTTAGGCTTGAACGTTGATCGGCCTGAAGCGATCACGCCCGCCTACGGTAAGGTGTTATCCCGCTATCGCGCTTAGGGGGTTTGACTAAGGCGGACTCGGCGTTGAGAAATTAATCGGACGAAGATAAACGAAGGAATGACTTTTGATGATCGTCCGCGTGAACGTTTGGTGCGATTAGGGCCGAGGGCATTATTAGATACCGAACTTATCGAATTACTCATCGGTACCGGGACGAAAGGCTCGCCGAGCCCCGTAGTGGCGGCAGCACTTTTAACGGATGCCGGCAGCTTAGCGGCGTTGGCGACCTGGGATACGCACGACTTCGGTAGGGTGCATGGCTTAGGGCCCGCCAAGGCCGCGGAGTTAGCGGCGGCGATGGAAATGGCCCGACGCATCCGGGAGCGCGCCCATGATCCGGGAGAAAAGCTTGATGCACCCGGAAAAGTCTGGGCGCGACTGGAGCCACTGTCGGCTGGCTTATCGGTCGAGAAGTGCTGGGTGCTCTGTCTTAATCGGCGGAACCGGCTGCTGGCTTTGCAGGAAATAAGTTCGGGTACGGCCACGAGCTCGCTCTTGCATCCACGTGAAGTTTATCGCCAAGCGCTTAAATATTCGGCGTCCGCTGCCATCGTGGCCCATAACCACCCCAGCGGAGATCCGACGCCGAGCCCGGCAGATCGGGCCGTGACCCGCCAATTGGCGGATGCCGGGAGGGTGGTGGGCGTGGAGTTGCTTGATCACGTCGTCATCGGTCGTCCCGAGTCCGATCCGGCCGGCAAAGGCTGGTTTAGTTTCGGGGAGGCGGGCTTGATTTAGAGGAATATCTCGGGTGCTGGACCTACTCGATTCAGACGGATGCGATGTCATCACATCCCTACCCGTCTGTCATCCGTCACCTATTTACTCTGCTATCTATTTTTTAAAGATTCCCCCGCCTGTGCCGGTTCCGAATGGAGCTCCGAATTTCCTGGAGTTAAAGTGGGTGGTACGTTGCCACGGCTCGGACGAGGCCGGTCGGGTCGCACCTCCCGTTTGATATGATCGTAGGAGAAGGATGCTGCCGCGGGTATCGAACACCGCAGGGGATAATCACTATGACTAGTTTCTCGGCGAAAAGCAAGCAGAGGAGTATCGGACTGAGCGGACTCCGCCAATGAAACGGGCCGCACTTGCGTGCGGCCCGGGCTATGACAGCCAACAACGAAATTTATTCCGCCGTAACGTTTTCGGCGACGCCGACGCCGAGCGTCATGCCGCCGACCACCTGGACTTTTTCCATGATGATCTTCTGGATCTCTTCGAGTACCTTGAGGTTCTTCATCAGGTAATCTTTAGCGGCTTCGCGGCCTTGGCCGATGAGCTGTCCGTTATAGGCGATCCAGGCACCCTTCTTCTCGAGAATCTTGTGTTCGATGCCGAGGTCGAGGACGGAGCCCGAACGAGAAATGCCCTCGGTGTACATGATATCGAATTCGCACTCCGTAAAGGGAGGGGCGACCTTGTTTTTCACGACCTTCACCTTGGTGCGATTACCGATGACTTTGCCGGAAGGTTCCTTGATCTGACCGATACGACGGATGTCGATACGGATGGAGGAGAAGAATTTGAGGGCACGGCCACCGGGGGTGGTTTCGGGGCTACCGAACATCACGCCGATCTTTTCGCGAATTTGATTGGTAAAGATACAGATGCAATTGGTGCGGCTGATGGCGGCGGTCAGGCGGCGCATCGCTTGGCTCATCATCCGAGCTTGAACGCCAACGGTGGCGTCGCCCATCTGGCCGTCGAGCTCTTGCTTGGAGACCAGGGCGGCGACGGAGTCGATGACGACGACATCCACGGCACCCGAACGGATGAGCGTTTCGACGATGTTCAGCGCGTCTTCGCCGGATTCAGGCTGGGAGACCAAGAGATTATCGAGATCGACGCCGACCACCTTTGAGTAGCGAGGGTCGAGAGCGTGTTCGACATCGACGAAGACGGCATTGCCGCCTTGGCGTTGAATTTCGGCGATGATGGAGAGACAAAGGGTCGTCTTACCAGAGGACTCTGGGCCGAAGATCTCGACGATACGCCCGCGGGGGAGGCCGCCGACGCCCAGGGCCAGATCGATGGCCACGGAACCGGTGGAAACGGACGAGACTTGCATCTTGGTCGCATCGCCCATGCGCATCAGGGTGCCGTCGCCGTATTGCTTGTTGATGGCGGAGAGGGCGAGGTCGAGGGTCTTCCTTTCAGCGGCCTGATTGGCAGCTTTTTCTTTGGCGGTGGTTTCGGGTTTGGCTGACATAGTGGTAGGAGGTGTTGGTCTAAGGGAAACTGTCCACGCACCGCTCTCTTGCAAGCAAAATGAACAAATGTTCACTATTTCTTTTACCCCACCTTTGGGCGGGGTTTAGAAGCTAAATAAATCCCCCAGCCAATCCCAGAAACCTTCTTCTTTCTTAGCAATTAAAGGTTTTTTAGGGGCTAAAGGGGCTTTGGCCGCTAAGGCTTCTGGACGGGCTTTTTGACCTTCGGAGGCTTTAAGTTTACTGAGGCCTTCGGTCATGAGGTCGGCCGCTAACTTATCTCGTAACCGTTGTGCTGCCTTGGGTCCCCCGGGGCTATCGCACCCCAGAATAATGGCGATCACCCGATGATTGCCCTCCTTGGCGGTAGTCGCGATCGAGGCGTGAGCGGCGCTGGTGTAGCCGGTCTTTAATCCATCACAGCCTGGGAAAAGAGTGAGGAGGTGGTTATGATTCGTCAACTGGAGGGGCTTAAGGACGCGCCTGAAGGTGTAATCACGACAACCGGTAAATTTTAAGGCCAACGGCATCTTGCAGAGCTCGAAGCAGAGTTTACCGAGATCGCGGGCCGTGGTGGTATCGTGCGGCCCGCGGCCTTCGGTGAGCCCATTGGGAGTGATGAAATGAGAGCGGGACATGCCTAATTCGGCGGCCCGACGGTTCATGCGGTCAACGAAGGGCGCAACGCCGCCCGCCCGATCGATGGCCAGCGCGACGGCGACATCATTAGCCGATTGGAGCATCAGGGCGTAAAGGAGTTCCTCGATCGAGAAATTTTCGCCAGGCGCAAGCCAGACCTGCGAGCCGCCGACGCGCGAGGCCTCCTTGGTGATGATCACGCGGCTACCCAAGCTGAGCTTCCCCGCCTTGATGTCTTCCAGCACCAGCAGCGTGGTCATCAGCTTGGTGACGCTCGCCGGGTGTCCTTGGACGTCGGCCATTTTTTCCGATAACACGGCGCCGCTTTGGGCATCCAGGCAGATCGTCCCGTTGAAAGTCAGGCCTTGGTCGGAATAGGAAGTCGTCACCACGGCTCTCCCGGGCGTCGCAAGGCCAAGGAAGCAGAGGGCAATCGCAACGCAACGCACGAGCGTATTGGTCGTTGGAGTGTGGGTGTGGGCAAGTCCGATTTGCATAAATATTATAAGCGGCCAAGGTATAGGCATGCGGGTTTTTCTTTTACGCCATGCCGAGGCTGCGCCAGGGATGCCTGATGAGCTGCGCGATCTGACCTCAAAGGGACAGCGGCAGGTGGCTGAATTAGGGAAGGGCACCGGGCGGCTGGCCTTGGCGACGGTCGAAGCGATCGAGCACAGTCCTTTGGTGCGAGCGGTGCGGACGGCGCAATTACTCCGTCTGGCCTCCGGCGTGAGTTTGCCACTGCAAGTCATGCGGGGGATCAAGCCCGAAGACGATCCTCGGTTGACCGCTGTCCAGTTGGGTAAGGCCAGACAGAGCCGATTTATCGTTGGACATAATCCGCACCTTGCGGAGTTGGCCGCCCTGTTGCTTGGGCTGGGCTCCGCCGGCGAGGCGATACGTTTTAAGAAAGCGGGCTTGCTGGCATTGGAACGCAGGGAGCGCGCCTCGGCGCACCACCCTTTCGGCGATTGGTGTTTATTGTGGATGGTGGTGCCTGATTTCACGAAATGACACGCCTCATCCTTGACTGAGTCAGGGGCAGGGTTGACTCTACCTCGTGCACGAGTCTCGTCGCCATCGTCTTATTTGGGCTGCCGTGGGCTGTGTTCATGCCGTCGCGCTCGGGGCGGTTTGGTTTGGCGGAAATCAGCGGGCCACGGAGCCTACGCGGGAAGGTGGCGTTCAGATAGTTTTATTGGTTTCAGATCCGATGGCTTTGCCGGGAGAAAGTAAGCACGGCGTCGGCGTGGGAGCTGGTTCGCCGCAGGTGGCGCCTGTTCCAGTGGCGCCAGAGAGGATAAGCCATGCGGTCAATACGGCGACTTCGACTTTGGGGGCGGAATTGCGAGTGGCGAGCGATGTCAGCGTTTCCTCCGATTCGGCACCGACTTTACCGATCGTCGCCGAAGTTTTTTTGCCTCCTGCTTTTCGCGTGCACCAAGAGCCTGCCTACCCTGAGCGCGCGCGTCGGGCTGGGGTTGAAGGCTTAGTCACGGTCAGGATATCCCTTTCAGCTAGCGGTGAGATCGCCGAGGTAGCCGTGGTAGGCAGCTCCGGCAGCCGGCTGTTGGATGAAGCGGCGGTGGCGGCCGCCCGATCTTCGATCTTTACGCCCGCGGCTCGGGGCGGGGTGCCGGTCTCAGCGGAAGCAACGGCGACCTACCGTTTCGAACTACGCTAAGTTATTTGCCCGCGGGGACGCGTTCCCAGGCCTTGACCCAGTCGACCTCGAAGGTGTTCTTCGATTTCTCTTTCAGGCCATAGCCACGCTTGGGACGTTCGCCATTCCATGATTTGACGGTCGATTCGCTGGTCAGTAGCAAGAACTCAGGCGCCTTGGAGCCGGGACAATTCTTATCGGTGGCAACGATTTTTCCGTCGAAGGTAAAGCGGTAGCCCGAGTCATTCCACTCGACCCCGTAGACGTGCCAGGATTTGCCGGCGACGGTCGTGAATTGCCGACTGCTCGTCTTGTGTACTGCGGGGTCGACCAAGCCGCCCCAATGAAGGGCGTATTGATAGGTGCCTTTCATCAGACCCGTGGTTTCAAGGATATCGATTTCCACGCCGTCGGTGGCTGCCGCTGAAGGACCCCCTTTGCCGTAGGTTTCGGATTGGGCCCAGAAGGCCACCTGCGTCCCAGGCTGAACTGCAAAGCGGCAGCGCGCTTCGGTCTTACCTTGAGTGAGCACGAACTTTTTCCTCGTTGTCACGAAGCCGCAGTAAGTCGTGCCGTCGACGTCGGTCCAGGTCGTAATCGTTAGCTGGCCGTTTTTGACGTCGACGGACTTGTCCGAGTTTACGGCGTCTTTTCGCTTCTCAGTTTCGATATTCCAGATTTGTTCGTTCAAGGCGGTTCCTTCGAAATTTTCATCGAGAATCAGTTTAAATTTCAAGTCGTCGGCGCCGAAGGCGGCCGACGTAACCAGCAGGAGAAGCGTGCGCATGTTACTTGATGACGATAAAGCGGGGGTCCGAACCTAAGAGCAAGGTTCCAAGGCGACCCCAGTCTCCTTCTTTCAGGCCGCGATCCATGATGAGCGTCGTGTCGGCGAGGCTGCCGCCAGGGGCGCAGCGGACCGACCAGAGCGGCTCGCTGCTGGTCGGTAACATCGCGAAGCGGATGTCGCCGACGGAGATGGCGCCAGGGAGGACTTCGTAGGAATTCCATCCGCCGGTGAAACGGGAGAAGTCGGCGATGACGTGAGCGCCTTCGGAAGAGGCAGGCGGATTGCCGGCTGCGAAGGTGGTCCAGGAGGCCCGGCTTTCACCGATCACCAGTCGGGTGTCGGTGAACGGGACGTTACGAATCGCGGCGACCTGCCAGCGGCCGTCGTGCAGCCAGACCGCGCGCCACACGATGAGGTTGGAAATCGTCGGCTTCACCGCGAGGCGTTCGGGTTCGATGTTTCTTTGCGCGAGCCAAGTGCGCAGGCTGCGTTCAGCGCGAGCGTGCTGCCAGACGCCGAGCGAGGCGTAGGCTCCGAACCAGAGCAGACCGTAGCTCGCGAGGCGGGCCGAATGCCGCCACCAGGCCAGGATGGCTAAGACGAGCAAGGGCAGGGTGGCGAGGAGGTCGATAATCGGAAGACAATCCCAGGCGTAGCGCGTTTCGTTGAACGGCCAGAGTAGCATGGTGCCGTAACTGGTGCAGCCATCGCAGAGCAGGTGGGTCAGCGCGCCGGCGAGGCCCGGCAGGAAAAGTTCGCGCCACCCGATATTATGTCGGCGGCGAAAAAAAAGAGATGTGAGCCAAGCGCTGAGTAGCGCCCAGGCGGGCATGAAGACGAAACTGTGGGTAAAGTGGCGATGCCACCGAAAGGCTACCAAGGGGTCGCCGGATTGCCGGATAAAGACGTCGAGGTCCGGGGCTTCGGCGGCGAGCAGGCCGGCGAGCGCCGCGGCGGGGAGTGAGCCGCCGCGGCGATGGACGATGACGCCGGCGGTAATGCCCAAGGCGGCATGCGTGACGTTATCCATGCCGATAAGCCTAGGCGGCGGCGGCGGGGAAGTCAGTTGGATTTACATTTCATTTCCGCTTCTTCGGGCTGGATATTTTTGGGAACTAAGGCCGCCTGAAGAGCACTCACCAGGATGACCCTTTCCGTCCTCTCCTTCTGCCGTGCGTTGCTCATAGGCGTTTCGACGCTGGCGGTCGAATCGCCGGTCAAGGTGGCTTAAATGCTTCCCTCCCAACGCCCAGCCTTGACCGAGGCTAGCCCTCGGACAAAACTCCTCTTTCCCAATCCCCTCATCCCACCATGCGCTTCGGCCTTAATACCTTCCTCTACGCCTCACCGTTCACCAACGAGAGCGTTTCCATGTTCCCCAAGTTAAAGAAGTGGGGTTTTGATTCGGTCGAAATCCCCGTGGAAGATCCGTCGCACGTCGATCCTCTGTTCTTGAGGGCTGCCGCGGCGAAGGCTGGCCTCGCGATTGGTTCAATCTGCGCCTGCATGGGCCCAGGCCGGGATTTGCGCGGCAACGCGGCCGACCAAGCCAATGGCCGGAAATATATCAAAGCCTTGATCGACCAAGCCGCAGAGATGGGCTGTCCGCGTCTGATCGGCCCGCTCTATTCTGTGGTCGGCCTGATCGGCGCCCATGATGACAAGACCAAGGCCATGCACTTCAAACTGGTGGTCAAGAATCTCAAGGAGCTCGGCAAGCATGCGCAGAAGAAAGGTATCGAGCTCGATATCGAGCCGCTGAATCGTTTTGAAACTGACTTCCTGAATACCTGCGACCAGGGCCTCCGCCTCGTTAAGGCGATCAATCTGCCTAACGTAAAACTTCACCTCGATACATTCCATATGAACATCGAAGAGAAAAATCAGGCGGCTTCAATTATCAAGGCTGGCAAGCACCTCGGCCACTTCCACGCTTGCGGCACCGACCGTGGTACGCCTGGCGGCGACTCGCTCGACTGGAAGCCCATCGTCGCGGCACTCAAAAAGATCGGGTATAAGAACGACGTGGTCATCGAGTCCTTTACCACGGACGTGAAAGTGATCGCCCGCGCCGCCGCCATTTGGCGCAAGATGGAGCCGCACCGCGATGATATTGCCGTCAAGGGCCTTAAGAATCTGCACCGTTTCTTCGGCCAGCAGAAGTAAGCGATTCTTTACCCTATAAAATTCATGAAATACCCCCTCGCCCTCTTTGCGCTCGTGACACTTTGTGCTACGGTTGCCGCTGAAGATAAAAATCTCTTCAATGGCAAAGATCTCACGGGCTGGAAGGGCTTGGATTTCTGGTCCGTCAAGGACGGTGCCATCACCGGCCAGACGACCGCTGAGCATTCCACCAAGGGCAATACATTCCTCGTCTGGGAAGGCGAAGTCGCCGATTTCGAACTCACCCTCCAATACAAGATCGTCGACCTGAACGGCAAGTCCGACGCCTTCGGCAATTCGGGGATTCAGTATCGCTCCAAGGTCGTTGACGAGAAGGGTTTCGTCGTCGCCGGTTATCAGGGCGATTTCGAGTGCGGTAAGGCATACTCCGGCATCCTTTACGAAGAGAAGGGTCGCGGCATTCTCGCCAAGCGCGGCGAGAAGGTCGTCATCCATGAAGGAAAAGACGCCAAGAAGCCAAAGCTTGAGGTGACGGGTTCCGTCGGCAAATCCGACGACATCCAGGCCAAGATCAAGGCGGCTGATTGGAATGAATATCGCATCGTCGCCCAGGGCGGCCATCTCCAGCACTTCATCAATGGCGTGCAGACTATCGACGTCACCGACGAGACTGCCGTCGGCGCCAAGAAGGGCATCCTCGCGCTCCAACTCCACGCCGGTACGGCGATGACGGTCCAATTCAAGGACATCCGCTTGAAGGAGATCAAATAATCTTATGAAAAAATCCCTCTTAAGCCTCCTCCTGCTCGCAGCCGCTACACTTGTCTCGGCGGCGGACAAGAAAAACGTCTTACTCATCGCCGGGAAGCCGAGCCACGGACCGGGTGAGCACGAACACAACGCGGGTATTCAACTCCTCGCCGCCGGCTTGAAGCAGAGTGCCGCTGGGCTCGTCAATGTCGACGTCTCCTTGAACGGCGAATGGCCCTCCGATGAGCGTGTGGCCAAAGCGGACACCATTGTGATTTATTCCGACGGTCAGGCAGGCCACCCGGCCGTCACCCATCTCCCGCAGTTGGCGAAGAAAATGGAAGCGGGCTGCGGTTTCGTCTGTCTCCACTACGCCGTCGAACCCGTCTATGAACGTGCCGGCTGGTTGAGCGTGGACGGCAAGCCGATTGATCCGCCCCCAGCGGGCCGTTCTTCGACGGGCGCTGGAGCTAAGGAATTCAAGGAATGGCTGGGCGGATATTTCGAGCAATTCTGGTCCGTGAACCCTCACTGGTTAGCCGACTTCAAGACTTTGCCGAACCATCCGGTCAGCCGTGGGGTAAAGCCTTATGCGTCTTCGGATGAATGGTATTTCAACCTGCGCTTCCGCGACAACATGGAGGGGGTGACACCGATTCTTTCGGCAATCGCTCCGGCCGATACGATGAGTCGCAAAGATGGCGACCATGGGGGCAATCCTGATGTGCGGAAAATGGTGCTCGAAGAAAAGAAGCCGCAAGTGGTGGCATGGGCGGTCGACCGGAAGGATGGCGGTCGCGGCTTCGGCTTCTGTGGTGGCCACTATCATGCGGGTTGGGCTCTCGACAGCCAACGCACCTTGGTGCTCAACGCCATCGTATGGACGGCTAAGGCGGATGTTCCGGCCGATGGCATTCAGACCAAGTTCACCGAGGATGAATTGAAGGCGAACCTCGATAAGAAGACGCCTCGCAAGGTTACGCCCAAGCCGGCCGCAAAAAAATAGGCGGTCGATGTTTCTGGCATATTTAGGCCGGAGGTTCGCCTCCGGCTTTTTTGTGCCCAGAAAAGCGGCTCGTCGTTTGACCTCCGGGACAGCCTCGCAATCTTGATGGCATGTCTAAGCACATCGCGATTATCGGCGGTACCTCCGGTATCGGGCGCGCCACGATTACTCAGCTCCTGGCCGCCGGTCATCAGGTCCATGCCGCGTGCCGCTCGCCGGAGAAGTTTGCGGATCTCGGGATTGTTGCGCAGGTTTTTGATGCGGCCGCTCCGACGCCGCTGATTTGGCCTGAACGCATCGACGGGTTGGTTTATTTTCCGGGCACGATTATCTTGAAGCCTTTTCATCGGCTGACCGCGGAAGATTTTCAGCGCGACCTGCAGGTAAATCTTTTGGGTGCGATCGCCGCGCTCCAGTCAGCGTTGCCCGCACTCAAGGCCTCGGGGAATGCTTCCGTCGTGCTCTTCTCCACTGTCGCCGTCGCGCAGGGCATGCCGATGCACGCAAGCATCTCGGCGGCCAAGGGAGCCGTCGAAGGCCTGGCGAAGAGCCTCGCAGCAGAATGGGCCCCCTTGATTCGCGTCAACGTCATCGCGCCTTCGCTCACGGATACCCCGCTCGCGAGCGCGCTGCTCAATTCGGACCTCAAGAAGGAAGCCGCCGCGAAGCGTCATTCACTGCAGCAGATTGGTCAGCCGGAAGACATGGCCGCCGCCGTGGTGCACCTGCTCTCGGATTCTTCGCGCTTCATGACGGGGCAGGTTTTGCGTATCGATGGCGGTCTTTCCTCGGTACGGACTTTCTGAGGCGGGCACAAAAAACCCGGGCGCTTGGTAGGCCCGGGTTCTGGTTAAGCCGAGGCTCCGCTTAGATCAGCATCAAGGCCGGCTCTTCGAGGAGTTGCTTGAGCGCCTGCAGGAATTGAGCGGCATTGGCGCCGTCGACCACGCGGTGGTCGCCGGAGAGACCAATGACCATACGATGACCGACGACGAGACGGTCATGGGCATCGACGACGGGCTTCTTGATGGTCGCGCCAACGGAGAGAATCGCAGCGTTGGGCACGTTAATGATACCGAAGAAGCCAGTCACGCCGTACATCCCGAGGTTGGTCACCGTGAAGGTGGAGCCGGACATTTCGCCGGGGGTAAGTTTCTTTGAGCGGGCTTTACCGATCAGGAGCTTGGCTTCCACTGCGATATCCTTGAGCGTCTTGGCGTGAGCGTCACGGATCACCGGAGTGACCAGCCCGTCTTCTAAGGCGACGCCGAAGGAAAGGTGAACGGCACCGTGTTGGCGGATGCTCGTACCGGCCCAGGAGGCATTGACGGCGGGCACGCGACGCAACGCTTCGGCGGAAGCCTTGAGGATGAAATCATTAACCGAAAGCTTGATGGCGGCTTCGCCACCAGCTTCGGCGAGACGCTTATTCAGCGACTCGCGCATCGCCATGAGCGGAGCGGCGTCGACTTCGACTTCCAGGTAGAAGTGAGGAACCGTAATTTTTGATTCCAACAGGCGGCGGGCGATGGTCTGGCGCATGCCGCCGACGGGAAGGTCGCCGTCGGGCTGAATGCCTTTGCCGTCGGCGGGAGGAGCCACGGCCACGTTCAGCGGGCCTGAGGAGGCAGCAGGCGCGGGGGCCGAAGTTGCGGCGGCGACATCGCGACCGACGACGCGACCCCCAGGGCCGGTACCCGAAAGACTTGCGACGTTGAGGGCGGCTTTTTCAGCCATACGTTTGGCGTAAGGCGAGGCCTTGGTGCGGGAAGCGTCGGACTGCGGTGCGGCTGAGCCGGAAGAAGCCGGCGCAGCGGGCACGCAGCTCACTTCGGCCTTCTCGGGGATTGCTGGGACGGCGGTGGCGGGAGCCTTGGGCGCGGGAGCGGCGGTGGGCTCCGGGGCCTTTTCGCCTTTCTTGCCAATGGCGCAGATGGGAGCGCCGACAGGAAGCTGGGCACCGGCCGCCGCATAGATCTTAAGAATCGTGCCGGGGACGGTGCAGGAAAGTTCCATCGTCGCCTTGTCGGTTTCGACTTCGGCCAAGATGTCGCCGAAGGCCACCACTTGGCCTTCTTTGATGTTCCATTTCACCAAAGTGCCGACCGACATCGTGTCGGAGAGCTTGGGCATATCGATAATTTCAGCCATCGGTTTTAAAAGTAAGAAGGTAAGGGTTAGGCGAGTACTTTGAGCGCTTCGGCGACGACGCGTTCGACACTGGGCATCTGTAAGTCTTCCATGCGCTTGCAGTAGATCTGCGGAGCATCAATCGAGGATACGCGATGGACGGGAGCGTCCAGTTCGTCAAAGGCCTTGGACTGAATCAGGTAAGCGACCTGGGCGTCGACGCCGCAGAAAGGCTTGTTCTCTTCGACCAACAGCGCGCGGTGGGTTTTGCGTACCGACTTTAAGATGGTTTCCTCATCGAGCGGACGAATCGAGCGAAGGTCGACGACCTCCACGCTGACGCCATGATCCTTCTCGAGGATTTCCGCGGCCTTGAGCGACGTGATGACGGCGCGGCCGTGGGCGACGATGGTGAGATCCGTTCCGATGCGCTTAACGTCAGCGACGCCGATGGGTACGATATAATCTTCGTCGGGGACTTCGCCTTTGTCGTTATAAAGAATGGTGTTCTCCATGACGTAGACCGGATCGTTATCGCGGATAGCTGCCTTGAGTAGGCCCTTGGCGTCGTAAGGAGTGGCGGGGCAGACGACTTTGATGCCGGGGTGGGAGGCCAGAATCGCTTCGGGTGTGTGCGAGTGCGTCGCGCCGACGTTCGTGCCGCCGTTGGCGGGGCCGCGGATCACGATAGGGCAGTTAATCAGCCCTCCGGACATGTATCGGATGTTACCCGCGTTATTGACGATTTGGTCAAAGGCGACGTAGGAGAAGGACCAGAACATCAGCTCCATGACTGGGCGGATGCCGAGCATCGAAGCGCCGATGCCGAGGCCGATGAAGCCAGCCTCCGAAATCGGGGTGTCGACGATGCGTTTAGGACCGAACTCCTTGAGTAGCCCTTCGGTCACCTTATAGGCCCCGTTGAACTGAGCGACTTCTTCGCCCATGATGACGACGTTTTCGTCGCGGTTAAGTTCGTCGCGCATCGCGGCGCGGAGCGCCTCGCGGTAGGAAATGACAGCCATGGAAATTATTATTCGAAGATGATGGTGCCGCGGCTAGTAGTCTTGGGGCCGCGGTTGTCTTCTTCCCAGTAGATATGCTTGGTAATGTCGGCGAGGGTCGGGTCGGGCGATTCGTCGGCGAAGATAGCCGCCTTGTCGGCTTCGGCCATCGCCGCCTCATTGATGGTCTGAGAAAGTTCAGGCGTCAGGACTTTCTCGCGGAGCAATTCTTGTTCGAAGAGCAAAACCGGATCTTTTTTGTCCCGGTAAGTCTTAATCTCTTCTTTTTCCCGATAAGTTTTATCCGGGTCAGCCATCGAGTGTCCGAAATAGCGATAGGTGAAGATCTCGAGCACGGTGGGCTTAGATTCTTCGTGCGCGCGTTTTAGTGCCAGCGCTGTCTTGGCCCGCACTTCATAGACATCGTGACCGTTGATGACATCCCAAGCCATGTTGTAACCCTCGGCGCGTTTGGCCAAGCAGCCGGGGTGGGCGGTGGAGCGCTCTTGGGAGGTACCCATTGAGTACCCGTTGTTCTCGACGACGAAAATCACCGGCAAATCCCAGAGTGATGCCAGGTTGTAGGCTTCATGGACCGCACCTTGGTTGACGGCACCGTCTCCCATGTAGGTGAGGCAGGAACCTTTTAATCCTTGGTATTTGACGGCGTAAGCAAGTCCGGTGCCCAGGGGGGCTTGGCCGCCGACGATGCCGTGGCCGCCCCAGTAATTTTTATCAGGCGCGAAGTAGTGCATCGAGCCGCCCTTGCCCTGGGAGCAGCCGGTGACTTTGCCGGTTAATTCGGCCATGCACTCGTTCATGCCCATGCCGACCATGAGCCCGTGGCCATGGTCGCGGTAACCCGTGATGATGTGATCGTTTTTACCTAAAAGGGAGATGGTGCCCGCCGCCACCGCTTCTTGTCCGACATAGAGGTGGAGGAATCCGCCGATCTTTCCCTGTTGGTAGATCCGGATGCAGCGCTGCTCAAAATGGCGGATTCGTGCCATTTTAGTATAAAGGGCTATCTTCGCCTCTTTGGTCATGGAGGCGTTGACGGGATCTTTGGCGTAAGCTGAAGGCCCGGCAGGGTGCTTCAGTGATTCCGGATGAGTTAGGACAGCGGGCTTGGCCACGGTGGTTCGTTTCGGTTGATTGGAGGGGTCTGACGGGGAAGGTCAAGCGAACCCTCCCGACTCCCTAATTTGCCTTGACCCGCCTTGCCTGCCCCCTCCCTTTTTGCCTTACCTGTAAATCTTACCGGTAACCCCTTATTATGGAAGAAACCCACGAGGCCTTAGCCCGAGAATTCACCGTCCAGAACCGCATGGGCATTCATACCCGCCCCGCGGCTCAAATCGTCCGTCTGGCAAACCGCTATCCGGAGGTCGAAGTGACCGTTTCCAAGGACGACGAGTCAGTCAACGGCAAGAGTATCATGGGGCTGATGATGTTGGCCGCCGGACAGGGATCTAAACTGCGGTTTTCCGCGCAAGGCAAGGATGCCGCACAATTCTTGGACGAGATGGATAATCTCTTTGCCCGTAAGTTCGACGAATCCTAAAGTGTGGCATGTTCGCGCTCCTCGCTAGTTTAATGTTGGCCGCGGCTGGCGAGGTTCCGCCCCCCCCGGCTTTTATTGTTGATGCCGAAGTGGTGCGCTATCTGAAGCCGGTTGAGGCCAAGGAATGGGAACTCTATATGCGGATGACGGAGCAAGGCCAACAAAGGGCGCAGGTAGGTACGAGCATTGTCAATTCGGCGAATATCCCGCGGGGAAAGACCGGAGGCGTTGTGGAAACCCCCGAGCATATAAAAGCTCGCGGAGCTGGCATCATCGCCGAAGGGAATGCTAAGATTCAGCAGGCGTTACCCTCACTAAATCGTTTGCGCGCCAGCGCAACCGCCCGCCAATTAGATTCCATAAAGACAATCAACACGACCGAGGAGCTCGCTCAGACGCTTTGGAGCAACGCCATCAATTTATCGGCGATCCGGATGGCTAAGCTGGCCCGCGAAGGGGGGTACAAGGAAGTGCACTTAGTCGGTTCCATCACGATTTTAGAGGATGAAAATATTATCCGGACGCCAGCGCTAACCGATTCGATCCGCGCTGCCTGGCTGAAGGCAGACGCCGCCAAATTGCTCGCACCCACTCCCGACGCCGGCTACTCTTACGGAGTGCCATCCGGGGGTGAAGGCGCTCCGTCGCTCGCCAAGGGATTGAAGACGGCTAGTTCGATTCGCCAGGTGGCGTTGGTTTGGGCCGAAGTCTACCCTTTGGCCTCCGATAATAGCGCGGCTTTACTCATGGTCCGACTCGCGGACGCTTACTCGATGCGTCTGATCGGCTCCGAAGTTTTCTTGACGACCACGGGACCCGCGGACGCCTTTCCCAAGGCCTATGTTGGGTCGATGTTCCTGAAAGATCAGCGCAGTTTTATTCCCCGCCTAACGGCGTCTGGCGATTGGTTGCTTTCTTATGACCGCACCAATTCAGCTTTAAGCAATGCGCTGCTCAGGCATTTTTGCGTCCGGCTCGGCAACGTCGGGGTCGGGGCCAGCAGTTCAGTGACAGCGATTATCGGAGGCGACGCTCCAGAACTTGATGGAGCGCGGGCGAGTTGGAAAACCGCGCCCGAAAAAGGCCCGGCCCTGTCCCACAGTTTTATCGTGTCGGCGACGCTTAAAGGCGCCAGCCCGACCGAGGTAGGTCAATTAGGTCTTAAGGTCGAAGAGCCGGTGAAGCCCTCGACCAAATAGGCTAAGTCTTTTTGCTCGCCGCCTTCAGTTCGGCCAGGGTGGCCTTTTTAATTTTCTTAACTTTAGCGGCGGTGAGCAGTTGGTGCGGGCGCGTCATCCGGTCGATGAACAAGATACCCTGGCAGTGATCGTGCTCATGTTGGACGCAACGGGCGAGCAGCCCTTCGCACTCCATCGTATGCGGCGCACCGTCGGCATCGCGGAAACGCACGATGGCCCGCTCTACGCGTTCGACTTCACCCGTGACGCCTGGAAAGGAGAGACAGCCTTCGGTGTAGCAGTCCTTTTCGCCAGCGGGTACGGACACGTTGGCGTTAGCCAAGAGCATCGGCATGACCTTGGCCGCTTCGACGATTTTACCGTCCAGCAAAAGCGGGTTTTCTTCGTCGCAGATATTTAAAACGAAAAGTTGTAAAGAAAGACCGACCTGTGGGGCGGCCAGTCCGATGCCGCGCGCTTTGCGCATCGCGGAGAGCATGGCTTCGCCCAACGTGCGTAACGGCGGCCCGAATTCACGGACGGGCTCGCCAGGTGCCCGTAAAAGCGGGTCGCCGTAAGTCCGGATGGTGAATTCTGCCATACGTCTTGGTTACTCGGTGTCGCCTTGGGGGAAAGGGAAAAATTTCAAGGTTTGGGGCCGTAGTCGCCTTTTTCGCAGCGGCGGACGAAGGCCTCCGTGCGCTTGCGGATGCGGTCCCATTTCTCGC
>CAINMU010000029.1 GCA_903850885.1 uncultured Opitutia bacterium
AACGTGCCGCGTCGAGCCAGTAGCGGGCACGGTGTTCGCCGTAAGCGGTCGTGGCCAACAACTCGTCGACGAGTTTGGCGATTTGCGCTTCAGGAAGTTTTCCACCGTTCTTGGGAAGATATTTTGTGAGTTGTTCCGGGGACGGCGGGAGGCCAGTAAGGTCGAGGGTGATGCGACGGATGAGCGTGAAAGCTTCGGCGGCCTCGGCGGGCGAGAGTTTGGTCGCGTCGAGTTTGGCGCGGATGAATCGGTCGATGGGATTCTTGGACCAATTATTATCAGCGATTTCGGGAAGAGCCGCCTTGCGGGGAGCTACGAGCGACCAGTGGGGTTGCCAGGAGGCGCCTTGTTCGATCCATCGTTTGATCACAGCGACTTGCTCGGGCTTCAGTTTCTTGTGCTCCTTGGGCGGAGGCATCATCTCTTCTTCGTCTTGGGAGGTGATCCGCTGGAAGAGACCGCTCTTGGTGGTGTCGCCTTTGATGATGGTCGGTGGTTCTTCTTTACCGTCCTTGGTCATGCGGGGGGCGAAGAAGCCGGCTTCGGTATCGAGTCGCAGGCTCGCTTTGCGGGCGGCGGGATCTGGGCCGTGGCAATGGAAACAGCTGTCGGCGAGGATCGGGCGGATGTCGCGGTTGAACTGGATTTTCTCTTCCGCTCCGAAGGAGGCACACACGAGGAAGGGCAGGAGCGCCAGGATGGACTTACGCATGGGGAAGGGGTATCTTGAATAAAAGGGGTTAACCGGAGAGGGGAAGCCGGATTAGGGCAGTTACAAAGTAAGATAAGGCCCCAAGGCGGGATGTTCCCCCTAAAGGGCATAAAATATCACCCACCTGACGGACGAATTAGCTCAGAGTACCCAGCGGCGTCTTGTTCGGCGGCTTATCCGCTGAGGTTCCATGTCAACGCCAAGAGGGAGATGAGCGACCTTAGGACGGCAACGGACGCAAACTAAGAGCGTCGGTCGCAGATTTTTAGAAATCGGTTCGGCTGGGAGTTCCGCCTTCGGCCTGCAGTTCGATCCAGTCGAGCTCAGTGGCATCGCCCGAGGTCGGAGGCGAGACGCGAAGGTGGATAAGTCGTCCTTTGGATGGAATCAAAACTTTGACTTCTTGTAAGTCCGGCCCAGCCGGCCAGACGAATTTGACGGTGTTCGCGGGGATGAAGTCTTTGTCCTCTTGCGTCCGCCAGGTCACGGAAGCTTCGCCCCCTTGGGCGGAGCGGGTGCGGGCCGTGAAAGTGACGGCGCCGTTGAGGCTTAGTCCCGAGAGGGCGAGGAAAACTCGGGCTTTAGGGGTCGCCTTTGGGTCGGCTACCAATTTCGAGACATCACCTTTTTTCTCCAAGGTGCCATTGCGGCAGATCCATTCCGCATTTTTTACGGGCGGAGCGGTGCGAAGGATGAGGTCATGCTCGGCGTAGAGATCTTCATGATGCTCATCGAATGACGTGGGCAGGCCTGGGGGCAGCAGGGTGTCGCTCCAGGCTTTAAGGGCTTTGTTCAGGCGTGCGACGACTTCCGGCTGTTGGGCGAAAAGGTTTCGATTAATATTTTCGCCGTCAGGTTGGGAAATGTCGAAGAGCAGCTGCACGCGGTCGCCAAGGCGAATGAGTTTCCAAGGGAATTCTTGCACGGCGGCTTGCGAGCCCCATCGCCAGAAGAGCCGTTCATGGGGTGCGTCCGGATTCTTGCCTAAGAGGTAAGGAAGCAGATTAGTACCATCGAGAACGGGGTCTTTGGGCAGACCGGCGAGTGCGACCGCCGTGGCTGCGACGTCGAGGTTGATCACCGGCTTATCGTAGACCATGCCGGCGGGGATTTTGCTCGGCCAAGCGGCGAGGAAGGGTGTCCGAATACCTCCTTCGGCGAGCATACCTTTTTGTCCGACCATCGGGACATTGATCGAGCCATTCCAGACTGCGCCCAGTGGCGCGCCATTGTCCCCGATGAAGAAGATGAGGGTGTTCTCTTCTTGGTTCATCGCTTTAAGTTTGGCGCGAAGCTGGCCGAGGCCTTCGTCCATGGCGGCGATCATCGATAGCGCTTGGCGGCGTTCCTTGGGCAGGTTGGCGGGCGTCTGGGAGAACCATGGCTCAGGCGATTCAAGCGGAACATGTGGGGCGTACCAAGCGAGGTAGAGAAAGAAAGGCTGGTCGGGCTTGGCGGTGCGTCGATCGAGGAACGATAGGGCGGCTTCGGTCTGCACGACGACGCGGAAGCGGCTATCCGCCACGAGATGCGGGGCGTCGGCGAAAGGTTTTCCCTGCAGGTCGTGCGAGGCGAAGAATTGGCGGAGTTCGCCGCGGAAGTATTCGTCAAAGCCTTGGCCGTGCGGCATGTGCTCTTTCATGAGGCGCACGGCTTTCTCGCCTTTTTTACCACCGCTATCGAGGTGCCATTTGCCGACCTGCCCCGTGACGTAGCCCGCGGATTTGAGGCGTTCGGCGATGGTCACTTCCGCCAAGGGCAACGGTCCTTTACCGTTATCTTCGACACCGAACTTTTCCTGATAGCGTCCAGTCATCACGCCGGCCCGCGACGGGACGCATTGGGGTGCGCTGACATAACCGCGATTAAAGCGTACACCATCTTTGGCGAGCTGATCGAGGTTCGGCGTGCGGATGTCCTTGTCCACGCCTTGGGCACCAAGGTCGGCCCAACCGTGGTCATCGCTGTAAATAAGAATGATATTTGGCTGACGTTCGGCGGCGAAGGTCAGGCTCGCGCAGGCGAGCAAAAGGAGCAGGGATCGCACGGTAAGGTTTAGAATTCCCAGCGGCGGGACTTGGCACCTGCGGCTTTGAGCTCGACCCAGTCGATCTCCGCGGCCTCGGTGGCATGGGGGAGGTAGAGGCGCATCAGCGTAGCTGGTTCCTTGCGGGGAAGGTCGACGGTGATTTCCTGCCAATCACCCGCCTTGGCGGAGTAGGGGAACGCAACGATTCCGGTCTCTTTGCCGCCAGTGGTCGGGACGAGGTCGATATGCCCTTCGCCGCCGGTGGCGGTGCGGATGCGGAAGGTAACCTTGGCGGGTCCGGTGAGGTTAGCGCCGACGCCGAGGAAAGGAGAGGGGCCCTTTCCTTTAGCGGTGACTATCCCGTCCTTGACCGTGGCGTCGCAGTTACGGTTCTTCCAGCCCATCAGCGGGTCTTTCGGCGTGGCGGCGACTTTGCCGTAGGCGGGATTGAGTTTAGGGAGGACGGCTTCGGTGTCCTTGAGGAAGTCGGTGATGAGTCCGTTCAGTTCGGCGGTGAGTTCGGGCTTCTCCTTGGCGAGATTTTGTTTTTCGCCGAGGTCGTTCTTCAGGTCGTACAGTTCAAGCCGGTCAGAACCGTCTTCGTTGCGTGCGTAGAAACGGATGAGCTTCCAGTCGCCCTTACGGACATAAGTGCCAGGGTAGACTCCGTCCATGTGTTCGGACTGATTTTCACTGCCGTGAGGGAAGTGGCAGAAGACGCGATCGCGCGGCGATGGGGCGCCCAAGAAGGCCTTGGATTGATCGTGGCCGTCGAGTTTAATGTCGGCGTGCGGTTTGAGTCCGGTCATCGTCAGGAGCGTCGGGTAGAAGTCGGTGCTCTGGAAAAGCATATCGTTCGTGGTTTCTTTTTTAACCTTGCCGGGCCAGACGAGGATGAAGGGCTCGCGGGTGCCACCTTCATAGAGAGATGCCTTGCCGCTACGGAGGGGAAGGTTGCTGGTGGCTGGGATGTCGGCGTAGCCCTCGGGGTCGGTTTTCTTGGGTGGATAGGCGTAGCCGCCGTTGTCCGAGTAGAAGACGATGATGGTATTGTCGGCGATACCCGCGTCGTCGACAGCCTGCAGAATCCGACCGACGCCGTCGTCGAGGGATTTCACCATCGCGGCGTAAAGGGCATTATGCTGCGGGTTCTTCGGATCGGCCTTGGCCTTGAAGTGTTCGATATAATCCGCGCGGGCGTTCCAAGGGGAGTGGACCGAGAAAGCCCAATAGTTGACGTAGAATGGCTTGTCCTTGTGGGCGGTGATATACTTGGCGGCTTGCTTAGACATTCGATCTTCGATGTGCATGCCGACATCATCGGTAATCGTTGGGTCCTTGATGAACTTCCATGGGGCGAGGTAGCCGCCGCCGGGTCCGGCAGCGTTCGGCGTATGCGGGAAATCGAAATCGAAGCCCTGATCTTGGGGTTCGTAGTGGTCGGCCGGTTTGAGGTTATGGCCGAGGTGCCATTTACCGAAGTGGGCGGTCGCGTAGCCGGCTTCCTTGAGGGCTTCGGCGAGGGTGAAGTATTCGGTCTTCAGGCGAGAGACGCTGTTGGCGACGAGCACGCGAGATTTAGGGCCATCTTTGACGAGTTCCTTGGTCAGGTAGATCGGATTGATGTGGCAGACTGGTGCGGTGATGCCAGTGCGCGCCGGGTATTGTCCGACCATGATACTTGAGCGCGTCGGGGAGCAGAGCGGGCTGGCGGCGTAGGCTTGGGTAAAGCGTGCCCCACGTTGGGAGAGACGATCGATGTTTGGGGTCTCGTAATAAGTGCTGCCAAAGCAACCGAGGTCATGGGCGCCAAGGTCGTCGGCGAGGATGAAGATCACGTTGGGCTTACGCGCTTCTTCGGCTGATAGCGCGATGCAACTCAGCAGTGCAAGGAAGAGGATGGGGAAGCGTTTCATATTTCGTTGGATAAAGGTAAAAGTGAGTAGGGGTACGACGGGTTAGATTGCGTCTTTAAGTCGGGAGACCGCAACGAAAACCCCTCCGACCCGGGTTGAGTCAGGGCTCCTCCTTACCCCTTATTTATATGAGGATTAATGAAGTCCAGTCGGGCTGTGCGCCTTACTGGGCGACAGCTTTCTTCCCTTTGCCTTTTTTGCCCGTGGGTGCCTCGGCGCTTTCGATTTTCGGATTACGGGTCGGCATGGTAGCGTTGGTTGCTTTACGCCAAGCGTTCAGCCGATCAAGCAGCTCCTTCGTCTTTTCGGGGGCGGCGAGGGCGAGGTTCTTCGTCTCGCTGATATCATCCTTAAGATTGTAAAGTTCGAGGTGTCCGTCTTCCAGGTATTCCATGAGCTTCCAATCGCCTTGCTGGATGAGACTGACGGGAGTCGTGCGCCACAATCCCGTGCCGGCACCGAGGTAACCGGGGAAATGCTGAAAGATCGCATCGCGTTTCAAAGCGGCGGCAGGATTTTTGAAAAGCGGCACCAGACTTTCGCCGTCGAGTATTTGGCGCGGCAAGGGAGCACCGGCAATTTCAAGCAGGGTCGGGAACAGGTCGACGTGCGCGGTGGGGGTATTTACGACGGTGCCGGGAGTTACTTTTCCGGGCCAGCGGACGATGAAGGGGACGCGGGTACCGCCTTCGTAGAGGCTGCCCTTGCCGCTCCGTAAAGGGGTGTTGTCCGTGATGCCGCCGCCTTCAGGGTCGTTCGCGTTTTTGCCCTTTCTTACGGTTTTGCTCTCTTTACCTGGTTCGCGAATCAGTCCGTCCGGACGGTCGTAACCGCCGACGCCGCCGTTGTCGGTGGCGAAGATAAAGACGGTGTCGTCGGTGAGTTTTAGTTCATCGATTTTCGCCATGAGACGACCGACGCTTTCGTCGACACTTGCGATCATTGCGGCATAGGTCGGATTATTGTGTCCGCCGACGGCGGGCTTGGGCTTGAACTTAGCGATGAGGTCTGCCTTGGCTTGGAAGGGCGAATGCACCCCGAAATGCGGCAAGTAGAGCAGGAAGGGCTTGGCCTTGTTGCGTTCGATGAAGTCGACGGCTTTATCAGTGAGGAAGTCTGCCAAGTATTGTTCGGGCGGATGTTCGGTCTTGGGGTCGGTTTTGAAATTGAAATGCTGGCCTTCGGATTCGATAGCTTCGTCGAAGCCACGTTTGGAAGGGTGATAGGCGGGTCCGGTACCGAGGTGCCACTTGCCGAACATCGCCGTCGCATAACCGGCGGCCTTGAGCTGATTGGCGAACGTATCGCGATCGAGGGAAAGTTTGGTGATGTTCTCGACGGGCTTGAGCGGCCGTGTCTGCCAATTGAAGCGTTCGATCGAGCCCACGGTGTAGGTGCCGGTGCGGGCACCATATTGGCCGGAGAGCAGCGCCGAACGGGTGGGGGCGCAGTTCTGGCAGTGGTGGTGATTGATGAGCTTTTCGCCCTGGGCGGCGAGCCGATCGATGTTGGGCGTCTCGTAATACTTGCTGCCGAAGCAGGCGACGTCCGTGTAGCCAAGGTCATCGGCCAGGACGAAGATAATATTAGGCCTCCGGACCTCAGCGGCGTAACTGCCAGCAGTGAGCAGAATGGCGCTGAGGTACGATATCCAGCGGGCAAAGGTGAGCATGGAGAGGATGGGTTTAGATAGGGTAGATCTTTATAGGAAAAATTATCAGCGTTGTAGGTGTTCGATGACGAACTTGGCTGCGGTGGCGGTGATTTCCTCGATGGTCGGAGAGCAGTTCAGGCCGAAACCGTGCGTGCCTTCCTTGACTTCGATATATTGGATTTCGGCGCCGACTTCTTTGCCTTGAGCGAAAAGTTTTCGGGAATTATCGACGGACAACACGGTATCTTTATCGCCATGGAAGCAGAAAATGGGTGTCGAGTTTTTCTGGATAAGCACGACCGGGCTCAATAGTCGCATGATGTCGCGCTTCTGGTCGGCAGGTCCTCCGAACATCAGCGTAGCTCGTTGACCTAGGAAGCGGCCGGCCAGTTTTTCATCCGTGAAATCGGTCGCGGGGTAGTAGGCGATTTCACAGCGAATGGAGGCTGGGTCGAAGGCAGCAAGTTCGGGGTCGCCAGGGTATTTCTTGGGATCTCCCAGGGCGGTGACGAGGGAAAGGTGGCCGCCGGCGGATCCGCCAATGGTGGCGATACGCGTCGGGTCGATGTGGTATTGGGCCGCATTTTTGACAAGGAAACGCAGGGCGTCTTTGCAATCGATGGCACTGTCAAAGGCCGAGGCTTTGGGGGAGTTGAGCCGGTATTCGATGCTGGCGCAGATGATGCCAGCCTTGGCGCAATGATGGAATACGCCCGAGATATCCGGCCGGGTCATGCGGAAGCGGTCGCCGCCGGACCAGCCGCCGCCATGGATGTAGACAAGGACGGGAGCGGCCGGATTTTTTAATCCTTTTGGGGTCAGGATTTCCATCTGGAGCGCCTGGTCGCCGACTTTCTTGTAAACGATATCAGGCAGGTGATCGAACTCCGGGAAAGCTGCGGCGATGATTTCCGCTTGGGTTTTAGTGGATACTTTTTTGGCCGGCCGGGTAGCCTTCTTGGCTTTACCGGTTTCTGCCGTTGGGTTGGCGGGTGGACTTGCCGGCTTGTTGTCGGGCTCGGCTCCTCGGGCGACGAAGGCTAAGGATAATAAAAGTAGTCCAACCGAGATTTTTTTCATGATGAATTATTTAGCGGCCTTCTTCGCGTTCTTTTTCTTTGGAGCGGCTTCGGGGTCGTTCTTGTTATTGCCGTCATTCCAGCGCTTATCTTCCCAGCGTGGCGGGATGTTGTTGGCATTCCATGCCTCCCAGAGGGCCTGCAATCCTTTCACTTTATCGGGGTTGGTGGACGCAAGGTCGTTCTTTTCGTTGCGGTCGTCCTTGAGGTTGAAGAGTTGGATGGGTTGGGTGAGTCCGGCTTTGACGAGTTTCCAGTCGCCTTGGCGGACGGCGTATTGGACGCCAAAGCGCCAGTAGAGCGTATCGCGATCGAGCTTATCGGTCTTGCCTTCGAGCAGCGGCAGAATGTTCGTGCCGTCCAGTTTCCATTCGGGCTGCGTCGTGCTGCCCGCCGCCGCCAGCGCGGTCGGGAGGACGTCGAGTTGGATGACGGGGGTGCTGATGACGCGACCAGCGGGAATGTGGCCTTTCCATTGGGCCAACCAAGAGACGCGGATGCCGCCCTCCCAGAGCAACCATTTGCGGCCGCGGAGGCCGTCCATCTCGGCGAGGGGGGAGGCGCCGCCATTGTCGCTGATAAGGAAGATGAGAGTATTCTCCTCGAGCTTCAGTTCGCGGAGCTTGGCGAGGATTGTCCCGATGGCGTCGTCGGCTTCGTTGATGAGTGCGGCATAATCCTGTTCGCGTTTAGGAAGTTTGGCGAAGCGTGCCTTGACTTCGGGGCTGGCGACCACCGGTGAGTGGACGGCGTTAAAAGGCACATAAAGGAACCAAGGCTTGTCGTGGTGACGCTCCATGAATGACAAAGCTTCTTTGGCGTAGATGGGCGATGTGACCGGGGCTCCGGCTGGATCGGGGACGAACTCTTTGCCTTTGTAGAAGCCCATCTTATCGCCGAGATTGCCGGTCGTCCCAAACGCCTCGTCGAAGCCGCGATTACCTGGGAGATATTCCGGGCTCGTTGCGCCGACATGCCATTTGCCGATAATGCCGGTGGTGTATCCTACCGCTTTCATGCGTTGAGCGATGGTGGTTTCGGTGAGGACGAGGTTCTTGATCTCGGGGTCTTTGCCTTCGTTGGAGTTGGCGTCGTGGCCGGTGCGGGCCTGATAGCGACCGGTCAGCAGGCCGACGCGGCTCGGCGAGCAGATACACGCGCCGACGTAACCGTCGGTGAAGCGTACACCGTTGGTGGCGATGGAATCCATGTTCGGTGTCGGCGACAGTTTACCACCGTAGCAACCGGGTTGAGCCCAGCCCATATCGTCGAGATAAAGGATCAGAACGTTCGGCTTCGCCGCGTCGGCGGCCAGAAGGCTGAGCGGGGCGAGAAGCAGTAAAAGGTACGAGCGCATGGGGTTAGGTGCGATTATTCAACCCCGCTATTGGGCCTAAGTTTAGGTTATTTCGAAGCCGTTTTCTTGGCTTGCGCCTTAGGGGTGGCCTTGGCTCCGGGTGAGGTAGGGTCTTCGGTGCTACTGCCATGCCATTTAGGGGCGATATTCAGAGTGTTCCATTCTTCCCAGAGCCGGATGAGTTCGGCTTTCTTGTCGGGGAATTGCGCCGAGAGGTCGTTTTTCTCGCTGATATCTTTATTAAGATCGAAGAGCTGCCAGCCGCTTTGAGTCTTGGTGTCAAAGTCGCGGGCATCGACGAGTTTCCAGTTACCTTGACGGAGGGCCTTCTGCGGACCAAAGCGCCACGCCAGCGTGGCATGAGGGGCGGATTTTTTTTCGCCCGTAAGGAAGGGGAGGAGGTTGACCCCTTCGATCTTATCGGAGGGCTTGGCGCCGGCCAGCGCACAAGCGGTGGGCAGGAAGTCCAAGGTCGAAACGGGTTGGTCATAGACCTTACCCGCGGGAAGGTGTCCTGGCCACGAAGCGAAGAAAGGAACGCGGATGCCGCCTTCGAGGGTCTGGCCTTTGTCGCCGCGGAGGGGTGTGTTCACGCCAGTGTTATAGGCGAGGTAAGGTTTATGTCCCGAGCCGCCGTTATCGCTGACAAAAAATATCAGGGTATTTTTATCTGCACCCGTTTTCTTCAGATGCTCTGTGAGCCGTCCGATGGCGTCGTCGAGGCCGAGCAGGAGTGCGAGATAACCGCGTCGATTGGGGTCAGTGACGTCGGCGGGGATGCGCTTGGCGACCTTGGCTGAGATCTCGAGCGGGGTGTGTACGGCGTTATAAGCCAGGTAGAGCATCCAGGGCTTCTGGGGATTACGGTCGATAAAACTAATGGCTTCATCGGTGAAGATGTCGGTGAGAAAACCATCCAGCTTCTGCAATTTATCACCGCGGTAGATCATGTTCTTCGAATGTCCGGAACCGAATTCAGGGTCGGCGTCGGGATGTTGATCGTAGTTATGTCCGCCGACCAAGAAGCCGAAGAACTCGTCGAAGCCCCGTGAATTCGGATGGTGCGGCTTATCGAAGCCTTGGTGCCATTTGCCGACGAGCGCGGTCGCGTAGCCGACGTCGTGTAGTTCATTCGCGATGGTACGTTGATCGAGGGGCAGACCGAGTTCGGCTTCGTTGCCGACGTGCGGATTGAACTCATGTCCGAAGCGAGTCTGAGCGCGGCTAGTGAGCATGCCAGCGCGAGAGGGGCTGCAATAGGGGCAGGTCACGTAGCCCGAGGTGCAAAGCACGCCTGAGGCCGCGAGCGCGTCGATGTTCGGTGTGGGTGCCGCCTTGCCGCCGTGCACGCCGATATCGGCATAACCAAGGTCATCGGCGAAGATGATGAGGATGTTGGGGCGATCGGCGGCGTAGGCCGACAGGCAGGTAAGGAAGACGGCGAGGGTGCGCATCACTTCTTGGCTTCGACCTTATTGCCGTTGATCGTGAGGTTCTTGACGTCGGCGCTCTTGGTGCCGGCGAGCCAGCTGCGCGCTTTATCAGTGGCGATGAAGGGGTGCTTGGCCTTGAGTTCGACGCCATCAAGATTGGCGGCCATCTCGTCGCCCTTCCATTCGACGCGCAGGTGGTGCCATTCGCCTTGCTTGGCGGTGACCTTGGTCGTGGCGATGGTGTGGGAGGGGGCGACGGAGTCTTCGGCGATTGAGAGCGCGGTGGACGTCACGACGACGCGGGCGACGTGCTTGGTGCTGTCGCATCCGACGAGGAAGCCGCCAGGAGCGTTCTGGCGGAAGTCGAGTTCGATGACAGCGGCAGAAAGGCCGATCTTATGATGCAGCACCGGGACGTGCTTCTGTTCGGGAATATCAATCATATGAAGGACGCCGTCTTCAGGGACCCACTTGCCGCGGGCGACGTTCCAGTCGGCACCGAGCGCTTCTTTGAACGAAGGGGCGGCCAGCGAAGGCAGGGGCTGCTCGTTGAGGAGAGGCTTGATTTCGGCGCCGAAAGTTAGGGAAGCGAGGAAAAGGGGGAGGAGGGTGCGGGTCATGGTGATAATACGGGTAGGGGTAGGGGTTGGGTTAGGAGAGTCAGTGTAAAAGTGCAAAAGTTGACAGGCTGGTCAGGGGTTGGGGGCGACGACGATGTCGTCGATTTCGATGCCTTTTTCGCCGCCGTTCTGCATCCAGAGCAGCTTGCGTTTGGTGGCGTCGAAGTTCGGACGTTTCAGGGAGTGCTTCCACTTGCCGTCGACGGACATGTCCACGGTATCGCCTTTGAAGACAAGCTTCACCGAGCGCCACTCGTTGTCGGAGAGCTCGACCTTCTCGGCGGGGAAGTGTTCGTTGGTCCGGTAGGCCTTGCTGACCGGGTCGGGTTCCCGGGTGTTCTGGCGAAGGGGATGCTTTGGGTCGAGGGAATGGGCGTCGACCTCGAGCACGATCGAGTCGCGGTTGAGGCGGACGCGAAGCATGTGATCGACTGAGCCGAATCCATCGTCACCGTCGACAAAGAGCCAGAGCATGCCGCCTTTATCCAGGTGGCGGTAGCGGAACGACATCGTGAGGTCCTTGCCGGCGAGCGACAGGTAGACCATCGGCGGATACTTGCCGCCGCTGGAACCGTGCGTCCACATCACGCCATCACGGATAGACGTATTCTTGTTCGGGAGCGGCGTGATGAATTTCTTCGCGTCGAAGGTCGCGCTGAAGTCCTCGCTTACCGAGAAGGTGTCGGGGGTGGCTTCAAGCGTGGCCGCGAGTAGGATGAGGAAGACGGGCAGGCAGGTTTTCATTTGGCTGGCTTGAGCTTAGCGATGAGGTAGGCCGTCGTGGAGTCGTGCTTCACGTCCTTGGCCCCGGGGTAGTTGACTTCCGCGGAGACGCCCTTGGTCGCGCAGTGTTCGGCGAGCTTGATACCGAAGTTGGAGGTGTGGGTGGGGTCCTTTTGGTCCTGTCCGATGGCGGGTGGAGCGCTGAAGGTCATGTAGATCGCGGGGTCGTCGGACGACACGAGCGCGTAAGGTGAATACTCGGCGATGAGCGGCAGGATGGTCTCCCGGCCGGTGAGGAACTCGGC
>CAINMU010000030.1 GCA_903850885.1 uncultured Opitutia bacterium
CGCCGGAGGAACGACTAATCTCGCATTATTTGAAACCGCAGGATTGGCTGGCGGGGTCCTGATGAATTCCCGCGACCGCTTTCTCGCCGCCCTTCGACGCCAGCCACACGGCCGGGCTCCCGTCTGGATTATGCGGCAAGCGGGTCGCTACCTGCCGGAGTATCGTGCCCTGAAGGCGAAGTCGGATTTCGTGACCATGGTGCGCACGCCTGAGCTGGCGGTCGAAGTCACCCTTCAGCCGCTCCGCCGTTTTCCGCAGCTCGATGCTGCAATTTTATTTTCGGATATCTTGGTGATTCCTGAAGCCCTGGGTGTTGGTTATCGCTTTCGTGAAGAAGGTGGCATCGCCATGGAGCGCGCCCTGGCTTCGCCGGCCGATGTCGCGACGCTAAAACTCGAAGGCTCCGCTGATCGGTTGCAGTATGTCTATGACGCCTTGGCAATTCTGCGTCAGGAGCTTGGCTTGAAAAAGACCCTGCTGGGCTTCGCCGGTTCTCCTTGGACGCTCGCCTGCTATCTCGTCGAAGGCGGTGGCTCGGAAACTTTCCCGAAGACCAAGGCTTTATTGAAAGCCGATCCGAAGATGATGCACCGCATCCTCGAGATCTTGACCGACGCCGTCGCGCAGTATCTTACGCGTCAGTTCGCCGCCGGCGCCGACGCCATCCAGATTTTCGACAGTTGGGCGGGCGCGCTGACCGGCGCTGATTACGAAGAGTTCTCACTCCGTTATATTCGCGCGGTGCTGGAGCGCCTTCCAGTCGGAGCCCCCGTCATTCTTTACGCTAAGGGCAAGTCCCCGCAGGCCGCCGCGCTTGCGCAGACTGGCGTGCCGTGCCTTGGCGTCGACTGGACCCTGCCACTCTCGCAGGTGCGTGAGCTGGCCGGCCGGCCGATTTGCCTGCAGGGCAATCTCGACCCCGAGTTCATGACTGGCGAACCCGCTGTCGCGGCCGCCGCAACCAAGGCCGTTCTAGACGACAATGCCGGCGACCCGGGTCATATCTTTAATTTAGGGCACGGCATCACGCCCCAGGCCCGGATCGAGACCTTCCAAGCGGTGGTCGACGCCGTAGTCGCCTCTGGCGTTTGACATCGCCCGCCGTCCTGCCTCTTTTGCTCCCATGTCCCGTAAAGGTATCCTGCTGCTGAATCTTGGTTCGCCGAAGAGCACTTCCGTGCCCGACGTGCGGAACTATCTGCGCGAGTTCTTGAACGATGACCGCGTCATCGATTATCCGGCTCCGCTGCGCTGGCTCTTGCTGGAGGGCATTATCCTCCGGACGCGCCCGAAGAAGAGCGCCGCCGCCTACGCCAGCGTCTGGACCCCTGAGGGCTCACCGTTGGTTGTCACGACCGACAAGCTGCGCGCTAAGTTGGAAAAAGCGACGGGCCTGCCCGTGATCATGGGTATGCGTTATGGTACGCCTTCCTGCGCCGAAGCCGTGGAGAAGGTGGTCGCCGCCGGGATCGACGACCTCTTCGTGATGCCGCAGTATCCGCACTACGCGATGTCCTCGTACGAGACCGTCGTCGTCAAGGTGCAGGAAGAACTCGCCCGTCTTGCACCCGGCCTGAAGTACCACGTCTTGCAGCCTTTCTACAACGACCCAGCTTACATTAACGCCTTGGTCGAGTCTGCCCAGCCTTGGCTCAGTAAGCCATTCGACAAGTTGCTCTTCTCTTATCACGGCCTGCCGGAGCGCCACTTACGAAAAGGCGATCCATCCAAAGCCCATTGTATGAAGATGAAGGACTGCTGTTCCCATTACAGCCCCTGCCAGGCGACCTGCTATCGTCACCAATGCGTCGAGATGACGCGCCTGTTCGTGGCCGCCGCTGGTTTGAAAGAATCGCAATACGAACTCTCGTTCCAGTCTCGTCTGGCCGGGGAAAAGTGGGTTTCACCTTACACCGACAAACGCCTCGAAGCCCTGCCGGCCGAGGGGACCAAGAACCTCTTGGTCATGTGTCCTGCCTTTACCTCTGATTGCCTCGAGACGCTCGAGGAAATCCGCGAAGAAGGTAAGGAAACGTTCATCCATGCCGGAGGCGAAATTTTTGCGCAAAGTCCCTGCCTCAATGATTCCGATATCTACGTGAAGTATCTCGTGAATCGCGTGAATCACTGGAAGCCAGATCACCGCTGAGGGGCGGAGGTAGGGGCGCGACTGCGTGGCGTCCGTGGGAGGACCGATATCAGGAGATTGGGTGACTTGCCCGGATTGACACGCCTTTCCTTGTGAACGGACGGCTCGGAGAGCCGTCCCTACCCAGAGCCGAAGGTAACTCAAGGGGAGCCAGAGATTGGATGATTGGCTGGGGCCCTAGGGTATGGCGGGCTCTCCGAGCCCGCCGTTCACCTTATGGACAACCGAACCTCAGTCTGCGAACGGACGCGACGCAGTCGCGCCCCTACCTCAAAACAACCTCGCGATCGGCTTGCCGCCGTCGGTGATTGGTACTGGACGCGCGCCGGCCATGAGGTCGCGGGTGGTGTCGACCTGCATCGCGGCGAGGATTGTGGCGTGGAAATCTGGGATGCTGACGGGATCCTTGATCACGGTCTTCGCGAAGTCATCGGTTTGTCCGTAGGCGCCGCAATGATTGAGGCCGCCGCCGGCGAGGATCATCGAGAAGGCTGTGCCTTGGTGGCCGCGTCCGCCCTTGGCGTCGAACTCTGGCGGGCGGCCGAACTCTGTGCCGACGACGAGGAGGGTCTTGTCGAGCATGCCGGTGCGCTTAAGGTCCTCGATTAGGCCTGCGATGGCGTTATCGAGCTCACGGATGAGGATGTGCTGGTTGTTGATGCCATCGTTATGCACGTCCCAGCCGGAGCCATTGATAAAGTTGAGGTTGTGCGAGACTTCGACGAAGCGCACGCCGCCCTGGATGAGGCGACGGGCGAGGAGGCAGCGCTGGCCGAACTCACCGCCGTAGGACTGACGGGTGTCGGCGGCTTCCTTCTTCAGGTCGAAGTGGCGCATGAACGAGGGGCCCGCGAGGCGGAACGCCTCGTGCTGCGCTTCGGCATATTCGGCCAAGGCCGATCCGTCGGGGGCCTTGCCGCCGAGCGAGCCGAGGAGGTCTTGGCGGCGATCCTTCTGCGCCTGATCGATGTCGCTCGGCGTCGTGAAGCCGTTCGGGCCGGTCTCGGTGTCGACGAGGTAGATGTAGCCATCCTTGATACCGAGGAAGCCCGGTCCGCGGCTCACGTTCGGATAACCGATGAGCATGTAGGCCGGGACGCTCGGATCGGCGGCGCCCCGACGGTTCGCTACAATCGAGCCGATGGAGGGATAGGTCGCGTTGCCGCTGATCATGCGACCGGTGTGGACGAGGTTCGTCGCAAAGGCATGCTCGTCGATGACCTTATGGTTCACCGAACGGACGGCGGTGACGTGTTCCATGAGCTTGGCCGTTCGCGGCAGGTGTTCGCAGAGGCGCACGCCGGAGACGGAGGTCTCGATGGAAGGGTAGAGCGAGCCGCGCTTCTTGGTCGTGGACTTGTTGTCGCCGAGCGCCTTCGGGTCGAAGGTGTCTGCCTGGCTCATGCCGCCGCCAAGCCAGATGAAGATGCAATGCTCGGCCTTGCCTTTGGGTCCCGCGGCTTCGGCGGAGGCCAGGAGCGGCGAAGCGGCGAAGGGGGCGAGACCGAGAGCGGTGAGAAAGGAGCGGCGGTCCATGGGGTCAGTTGTAGATGAATTCGGGTGAGTTGACGAGGGCCCAGACGACGTCTTCGGCGCGGCGGCGCCATTCCGTAGTCAGGCGATCGGTCGCCGGGTCGCCCTTGCGGGCGGCGGCTTCCTGTTGCATGCGCACGGTGGTGGCCAGGTCGTTGAGGTGGTTGGACCAGGAGACGTAATACTCCGGCTTGCGGGGAAATGCGACTGACTTGGTGGCTGGCGAAAGTACGCGACGGGCGAAACCTTCACCGAGATAAGCGGAATATTTCTTCTGCTCGGCCGCGGTCGGATGGCGCGAGAGTAGGCGCAGGAATAGGGCGTCGGTCAGCGCCTCGGGCGACTTGGCTTCGAGGGCCATCGCCGTCACGCCATGGTCGTCGCTGAGGCGCGTGACCCAGGTGCCCATGGTGCCGTTGCTGAGGATCGCGGGCTGCAGGGAGTTCGCCGCGCTCTCGCGGTCGGTGATCGGGTCAGGGCGGCTGGCCCGCCAGCCGAAGGCCGCGAGGACGTCGCAGACGGCCTGGATACGGGGCAGGGCGAGGGCGGGTCGGTCACGCTCATTGGACGTCGAGGTAAGCATCCAGGCGCGATGCGGATGGCCGAGCGTGACGGAGTTCGTCTGCTCGCGGATGCTGTCGATATCGAGGCTGGCCTCTTCCGTGTGGAAGGGCTTGCCAGTTGTGGAGAACATCGAGTCCACGACCTGTTCGGCGGCAAGCCGACGCGGGGCCGGCGAAGCGAAGAGCGGGCTGGTCTGCTTCTGTGAGGCATCCGTCGCACGCTGGTAGGCGTGCGAGTTGAGAATTAGTCGTAGGATGTGGTCGGCGTCATAGCCGCTGCGCACGAGCTCGCGACCGAGCCAGCGGACCAGCTCCGGATGCGAGTTCTTGGAACGTTCCCAATCCCAGGGCTGGTCCACGAGGCCGCGGCCCATCAGGCGGGCCCAGAGGCGATTGGCCATCACCTGCGCAAAGCGTTCGTTCTGCGGGGCGGTGATGAGCGTGGCGAGGCGGTCGCGCGGGTCCTTCGGGTCGCGGGCGAGTTCGTCGGCGACGCTTTCTTGGGAGAGTTCCGGGAACGGCCAGTGCGGCTCGACAGACGCGCCAGGTTCGAGCGTGACTTCGATGAGGGGCTTGCGGCCTCCTTCGCGGAGCTTGGCCATCGAGACGCTGCTGGTGAGGGGGACCTTCACGGCCTTGGTCTCAAGGAGGGCCGCGAGGGCGAAGACCTGTTCCTGCTTGGCGGCGTGGGCCGGGGCATCGTGGCAACGGGCGCACTTGGTCTCCATGCCGAGGAAGGCCGTCGTGACGATGGTGGCCTTGGCCGCCATGGGTACGTCGTTCTGTGAGGCGATGCCGAAGCCGGCCGGGCCGCCGGAGGCGGATGTGCCCTTGAGGCGCAGAAGTTCGGTGACCATCAAGTCGAGTGGCTTCCGGTCGGCGAGGGATTCGTAAATCCACCAGCGGAACGGGCCCGAGTTATTCAATGTGGGATTCAGGATGTTGGGGTTCTCGGCGAGCACATCCTGCCAGTAGCCCATCCAGTGATCGGCCGCGCGTACGTCGCGCAGGAGGCGATCGATGGCCTTCGCTCGCTTGTCCGCGGAGGAATCCGTCGTGAAGGACTCGATCTCGGCGAGGCTGGGCGGTACGCCGACGGTGTCGAGAGTGACGCGGCGGAGGAAGACGAGGTCCTCGCTGAGCGGCATGAGCTGGGTCGGCAGGGTGCGGTAGTCGGGCCAGATGGCGCCCTCCTTGATCCATTGCTCGATGGCGGCGATATCAGTCGCGGCGAGTCGATGACCCTTCGGCGGCATGAATTCGTCGGGGTCCAGCGACTTGACGCGCAGCAGCAACGGGCTCTTGGCGGGGTCGCCGGGAATGATTGCTGCTCCGTCGGACTTGCCGCCCTTGAGTGCGCCAGCCCGCGTGTCGAGGTGCAGTTTGCCTTTGGCTTTACCGCCCTGGTGGCATTCAAGGCAGCTCGCTTCGAAGATGGGGTAGACCTTGGCGTAGAAGTCTATGCCGCCCGACTTCACCGACTTCATCTGCGCCTGATAGCCGACGAGTTTCTCGGCGATGAAATGGTCGATGGCGTTGTTCGCCGGGAAGCCGTCGGCCAGCGGAGGTACGGGGGTCTCCGGCGTCTGTGCCAGCCACTTCTGCGCGGCGTCTCGCCGTTTTTGCCAATATTCGCCTTCACGGGCGCGCGCGGCGGCACGCGCGGCGGCGTCAATCTTGCCTAGGCGCTCTTCCTCCTGAGCGGCGTAGGCGGTCCAGCCGGCGTCGTTATAGGGTGGCGTATCGGAGGAGGGCGTTAGCAGTTGCCAGTCCTTGCGTCCAGCGAGGGAGATGGCGGCGATGGTCTCGCCGAGTTCGGGCCGGCGGCGTGAGCCTTTATTATTAATCACGAAGCCGACGACGGTCTCAAGGATGACGCGGTGTTCGCCGCCCTTGGATTCGAATTCGACCCAGGCATCACGGTTGCCCGGAGGCGCGAAGCGGAAGTCGCCGCCGAGGTCGAGATACCCGTCCTGATCCTTAATCGGCTTGTTGTCGGTCTGCGCGGGAGGGAAGGGCGTCTGCACTTGCAGCTTACCGTCGATGAAGAGCGCCGAGGCGCCGCGGCCGCGGAGGAGCAGGCGATGCTTGCCCTCCGGGATTTTTACGACGGCGAGGGCGCGCAGCAGGTAAGGATGGCCGCGTTCAGCGCGTACGCCGGTGTCGACGTACTTCTCTGGTACGCGCGCGAAGCCGAAGGCTGGCGCGGCGTAACTATCGGTGACGACGGGAGCTTTGTCGGGCCAGACATTGGTCGTCGGGTTCCAAGCTTCGCAGAGTTCGACACGCACCTGGCCGTGGGTGACGGTGGTCCAGTCGATCTTCGGCGCCTTGCGGGTCACTTCGGGTGTCTTGGCGGCTTTGACTCCGCTGGCGCTATCGTTGCCGGCATTCGGGCTCGAGCCGACCAGAGCGATTTCAGCTTTCGTGACGGGCGGAAGGGTGGAGGCGAAGCGTCCGGCGATTTCTTTGGCAGGGACAAGGGTGCGATGTAGGCGAATGTCGTCGATCGCGCCGCGGAAGCTGCTGTTGGCGAGTCCGCCCATCGAGGAGCCAATCCAGACTGGGGCGTCGTCGACGACGGGTTCGTCAGTCGTCGCGCCGTCCATGTCCCAGGAACCTTTGATCTCCTTGCCGTCGATCCAGCCGCGGATGCTCTCGGGTTTGCCGAATGCGTAAGAGACGGCGACGTGGTGCCAGCGTCCGTCGTTCGCGAAGCCGGTCGGCGTGGTCCAGCGATGCCACTTGATGCCGGTGCCGGACGGAGAAGCGAAGAGGAAGTTGAGGCACGCGGTCTCATAGAGCACGCGGAGGCGTAGCGCCCAGTTCTGGTTGCTGGGATTGGTCGCCTTGGGATCCGTGCGGCCCTTGCCGATGATGTAGGCGTTCTCGCCTTTGCGAAGTCCGTCGGGTTTCACCCAAGCTTCGAGCGTGAGCGCATCACCGTTCTTGAAATCGAAGATGCTATTTTCTCCCGTGTCCTTGACGACGAGATGGGCACCCTTGCCGTCGAAAGAGGCGGCTTCATTCGTCTGCTCGAAGCGCGGGTAATCCGGGCGACGTGGGCCAGGCTGCTTGAAGGTGACGGCACCGACGGGGATGAGTTCCGGGTGAGACGCGCCGTCGAAGGTCCAGGCCGGGGTGGTCTGGGCGGCGTCGAGGGCCGTGATGCCGAGAAAAAGGGAGACTATACGAAGCATCTTCGATTGGGACAGGGGAGTGGCGGAGCGGGTTCCGCTTAACGAGGGAGAATGAGCGGCCGTGGGTATAGGGTCAACCGTGTCAAAGTGTCCTTTCGAGTGCTCGCACTGTCCGATTCTGCCTGGGATTGCCTGACGCTACCCCTGGCCTAGGGTCAGGGCATGCCTTCGACCGCCCGCCGCCTCGCCGGTTTCACCGAATCCGTCATCCGCGGGATGACCCGCCTAGCCAACCAGCATGGGGCCATCAATCTCTCCCAGGGCTTCCCCGACTTCGATCCGCCCGAGGAGCTGCTCGCGGCCTTGGAGTGCGCCACGCGCGGGCCGCACCATCAATACGCCGTCACTTGGGGAGCGCCAAGGTTTCGCAAGGCGCTCGCCGCGAAGATCAATCGCTTCAGCGGCTTGGCGATCGACCCCGACCAGCA
>CAINMU010000031.1 GCA_903850885.1 uncultured Opitutia bacterium
CGCAACGAACCTCGAGCACGCTGAACAACATCCCGGCAACGACGAACTCCGCGCCCGCATTGCGGCCTACGAGCTCGCGGCGAAGATGCAGCTGGCCGCCCCCGAAGTCAGCGACCTCTCCCGCGAGCCAGACCACGTCCATGAGCTTTATGGCACGAAGGATGCCAATCCACTCAAGGCCGCCTACGCCAAGAACTGCCTGCTGACCCGCCGTTTCCTCGAGAAGGGCGTCCGCTATGTCAGCCTCTACTGCGCCTCTCGCGCCAGCGGGGTCGACGGCCTCCTCAACTGGGACGCCCACCGCACGCTCAAGGCCGACTACGACCGTCACTGCCCGGTCTTTGACCAGCCCACCGCCGCCCTGCTCGCCGATATGAAACAGCGCGGGATGCTCGATGACGTGCTCGTCATCTGGTGCACCGAATTCGGGCGCATGCCCACCCACCAGGTCGGCACCACCGGCCGCGACCACAACCCCGACGCGTACACGACCTGGATGATGGGCGCCGGCGTCAAAGGCGGCGTGTCCTACGGAGCGACCGATGACTTCGGCCGCCGCAGCGTCACCGACGTCACGACCTGCTACGACTTCTACGCGACCGTCCTGCACCTCCTCGGCCTCGATCACGAGAAGCTGACCTATTATCACAACGGCGTGAACCGCCGCTTCACCGACGTCCACGGACACGTCATCAAGCCGGTCCTCGCATGAGAAACGTCGTCGCCCTCCTCCTGCTCGCGTCGACTCCGCTCATCGCCGCCGACGACCCGGCTGGCATCGCTTTCTTCGAACAGAAGATCCGACCGGTACTCGTCGAACATTGCTACGAGTGTCACAGCGCCAAAGCCAAGAAATTGAAAGGTGGGCTCTACCTCGACTCCAAGGCCGGCTGGCTGAAAGGCGGCGACGCTGGTCTCCCGACGATCGTCCCGGGTAAACCGGACGAGGGCCTGTTCCTACGCTACGTCCGACACCTGGAACCGGATATGGAGATGCCGCCGAAGAAGCCGAAGCTATCTGACGCAGTGTTGGCCGACCTATCCGCCTGGATCAAGATGGGCGCCCCCGATCCGCGGACGGAGTCCACCGGCGAGGTCAAGCGGGCCGACAAGTCCTGGTGGTCCCTGCAGCCGCTCGCCAAGGATTTCAAGCACGCCGAAATCGACGGCTTCATCGACGCCAAGCTCGCTGAGCAGAAGCTCTCCCGCAACGACCCCGCCAAGCCGCAGGCGCTCATCCGTCGTCTCAGTTACGACCTCACCGGCCTGCCGCCCACGCAGGCCGAAGTCGACGCTTTCGTCGCTGCCCACCAGGCCGACACCCGCAAAGCGACCGAAGCCCTCGTCGATCGCCTGCTCGCCTCCCCTCGCTACGGCGAGCGCTGGGGTCGCCACTGGCTCGACGTCGTCCGCTTCGGCGAGAGCAACGGCTTCGAACGCAACTTCGTCATCGATGACCTCTATCCGTTCCGCGACTACGTCATCCGCTCGCTCAACGACGACAAGCCGTTCGACCAGCTGATTCGCGAGCACCTCGCCGGCGATGTCATTGGGAAATTTAATCCCGAGGTCGAGATCGGCAGCGCCTTCCTGGTTGCCGGTCCTTATGACGATGTCGGGAATCAAGACAAGGACGCCCAGAAGGTCATCCGCGCCGCCACCCTCGACGATATGGTCACAGCGACCGGCAGCGCCTTCCTGGGCCTGACGATCAACTGCGCGAAATGCCATCACCATAAGTTCGATCCCATTCCGACTGAAGACTACTACCGGGTTCGGGCGGCCTTCGAAGGCGTCGTCCATGGCCGCCGAACGCTCGCCACCAAGGAACAAACCCAGGCTTTCAATGCGGCCATGGGCCCCCTGAATAAGGAGCGCGCCCGACTCGTCGCCGAACAGTCTGCGCTCACCGCTGCCATCGAGACCAAAGCCAAGGCCCTACTCGCCACCCGCAAGTATCCACGGCCCAAGGCGGACACCCTCCTCACCGAAGAGAAGATTGCTACCACCGAGGCCCGTTTCGTTAAGCTCACCATGTCCGCTAACTCGGCCAACGCGCTGAGCGGCGTCGGCGGTCGTATCTCCGAGTTCGAGATTTGGACCGATGAAGCCACGCCTCGCAACGTCGCCCTCGCCTCCAATGGCTCCAAGGCCGAAGGCGTCAAGGGTATCACCGCCGAAGACTTTCCCATGGCCTACAGCGCCGCCCTCACCATCGACGGCGACGAAGGCGCGCAGTGGTATATCGGCAATCCAGCCGAACTCGTCATCACCCTGCCCCGCGTCGAGAAGATCAGCCGTCTCGGCTACCGCTCCGCCAAGGGACGAATCCTACGCGACAACTCGCAAGGCGCTACGCCGACCGAATATGAAATGTTCGTATCACTCGACGGCAAAGAGTGGAAGAAGGTCGCCGACTCCTACGACCGTGAAGCCTGGTCCCCGGCGCATGCTTTCGAACGCGTCCGCAAGCAAGTCACCACGCCCGATGAAGCCAAGCGTCTCGGCTTGCTTGGTCGCGACCTTGCCACCGTCGACAAGCGCATCGCCGCCGTACCGAAGATGCCCTCGGCCTGGGTCGGTACGCACCAGCCCAAGCCGGAACCCACCTTCGTCCACAAAGGCGGCGATCCGACTAAGCCCGCCGGTCAGGTCGTCCCGTCAAGCCTCGCCGTACTCGACCTCGTCACGAAGCCCTACGCCCTGAAGGCTGACGCCGGCGAAGGCGAACGCCGCGTGGCCTTGGCCAACTGGATCACCCAGGACAACCCGATCACTGCGCGCGTACTCGCGAATCGCCTCTGGCATTATCACTTCGGCACGGGCCTCGTCGACACCCCGAGCGACTTCGGCTTCATGGGCAGCAAGCCCTCGCACCCCGAGCTCCTCGACTTCCTCGCGCAGCGCCTGATCAAGCACGGCTGGAAACTGAAGGCCTTACACCGCGATATCGTCCTCTCGCAGACGTACCTCCAGTCCGCGGACTTCAATCCGACCGCGGCGCGTGCCGACAAAGATGCGCGCCTGCTCTGGCGCTTCCCCCCGCGCCGCCTCGGTGCCGAAGAGATTCGTGACACCCTGCTCGCGACCGCTGGCCAGCTCAAGCTCGAGCCCATGGGCGGCCCCGGCTTCCGTCTCTATCGTTACCTCGTCAACAACGTCTCCACCTATATCCCATTGGACACGCAGGGCCCTGAGACCTACCGCCGAGCCGTCTACCACCAGAACGCCCGTGCCAGCGTCGTCGACGTGCTCAACGACTTTGACCTGCCTGACATCGCCTTCGCCGCACCTAAGCGTGCCAACACCACCTCACCCCTGCAGGCCCTTACCCTGTTCAATCACAGCTTCACGCTGGATATGGCCAAAGCCCTCGCCGCCCGTCTCGACGGACCAGACCCGATCGCCCAGGCCTATTCGTTCGCCTTACAACGTCAGCCGACATCGACCGAACGCGCCGCCGCCGAAAAGCTCATCGCCCAGCACGGCAAGCCCGCCTTCTGTCGTGCGCTCCTCAACAGCAACGCGCTGATCTTCGTGGAGTGAGCGGCTCCGACTCCTTTGGTCTTCACATCCCGGAGGTTTATGCCTGTCTCGGAGCATGAGCCGAAAGCACTCATGCCTTTTGATCACCCTGATGATGCTGGCGGGGTCCGTCGCCTTCGCTGACCCGCTCCTTAAAGAGGGATGGGATGCGAAGCAAACTGGCGATAAGGTGATGGCGGGGATGATCAAGGTCAGCGCCCCTCAAGTCAAAGGCGCCCATGATGCCGACCTCGCGCTCGTCGGCGATCGCGCCTACGTGGTCGAACACGACAACGACATCAAACCCGGCCATGGGGCCGGCAACGCGCAGTACTGCGTCCTGACGGTCATCAACCTGAAGTCGATGCAGGTGGAGCGAGTCATTCCGATGGCTAAGTCCGCCGAAGCCTTCGCCAATGTTAAGCTCCCTTCCGGCGCCTGCTTCGTGCCCCGCGTCATCCGCCTCGACGAACACACCCTCCGTTGCTACTTCGCCTGCGAAGACCAGAGCGGCCGTCGCCAGTCGCAGACCTGGTATCGGGATTTCGATCTCCGCGCGCAGGCCTTCTCGCCCGACATCCATCGCGTGAAACTGAAGACCGCCGACGGGGTCTTCGATATGGAGCCCCGCTACTTCCATGCGGATGCCGCGAAGCAAGGGTTCAAGGAACCGGCCAAGGCCTTCGGCCTCTACCTGCTGGACTCCTTCAAGCAGATCGACGGACGCACCCTCCTCGCGATCAATAACTTTCCTGGCGCCCAGAACGCCTTGGCGACCCTCAACGAAGCCCGCGACACGATCGAGGTTATCGGGCACTACAATGAACCCGCCAAAGCCCGCCTGACGGAATCCTCGGTCAATCGGCTGCCGGACGGGACCTGGATGGCCATCTGCCGCAGCGAGAGCGGCAACCGCAACTACCGGTTCGTCACCAGCGCCGACGGCAAGACCTGGACCCGCGGCGAGGAACGTCCCTTCGTCAGCAAGGGCAGCAACTCCAAGCCCACCTTCGATAAGTTCAACGGCATCTACTACCTCGGCTGGCAGGAAGCCTCCAAGATCGTGGACGGACACGGCGCGGGCAGGTATATCTTCAACCTGGACGTCTCCCGAGACGGCAAGACCTGGGAGCGCAAGTACCGGTTCGAATCTAACGATTCGTTCCAATACCCCACCTTCCGTCAGCACGACGGCTCGATCTGGTTCACCGTGACGCAGGGCAAAGGCGGCAGCACGGACCGGATTATGTTCGGAAAGCTGGAGTGACCCCACTCATAAAATATCCTCCGTCCTCAGTCTGGCCTTCGCACAGCTGCTCACCGGCCTCTCCGCCGATTACTCTGAAGCCGACAACCTATCACCCAATTCGGTAAGCCCGCCTTCTGCCGCGCCTTGCTCAACAGCAACGCGCTGAACTTCGTGGAGTAGGATACTGCGAAAAGCTATCTCAACCCTACATGCGCATGATTAAAACGCCTAGGCCATGAAGACATAAGGCGATCAAAAGCACTACCCAGAATGCCTGCCAACGCTTGGCCGATTCAAATTCGTCAGTCGCACCGATGGCAGAGGCTCCGACTAGACCGGAAGCGGCCAAGACACACGAGCCCGCCAAGATGAGCACCATGCCAATTACTTCGCCGGACTCGTTCGAGATGGGTGTCCCACTTTTTTGCGAGTAACTTAAGGCGGAACCATTGGCAATTTGACCGACGAACGAGACGAGGCAACTCGAGGAAAAGCCTACGCAAACCCCAGTAATCGCGAAGAAAATTGCTCCCCATTCCCGGGACGTGGTAACTTTCTTGGGAGGCCTTTCCATAACGACATTGTTGAGACGACAACTAGGCGATTTAGTCAACTTGGTTCACGCCACCTCAACCTCATTTAATCAATGTTTCATCGATTTCGCTTGCTCCTCGCCCTCTTTACGCTGGCAAACGCCTCGCTCTTCGCCGCCGAGACCTTCGAGATCGACGGGTATAAGTCCGTCATCCACCCGGCCGTGAAGCCGGCGGAAGGAAAGCCTTGGCTATGGTACGCGCCAGCGCTCAAGGGGAGCGTCTCGATCGTCCAGCACAAGCTCTACGCCGACGCCTGCCAGAAGGCGGGCATCGCCATCGCCGGCTACGACCTC
>CAINMU010000032.1 GCA_903850885.1 uncultured Opitutia bacterium
AGTTGGCAAAAGCGATACAACGTTAGTTAACTCGTTGACTAGTTGACACGTTGACAAGGGATGCAACGGGTAGGGGTGCGATGACATCGCATCCGTTCGGGTAATGGGTAGGGACGGTTCTCCGAACCGTCCAATCGGCGGGCTCGGAGAGCCCGCCCTACCTCAAGACACCCCAGCAAATCATCCAGTCTCCGGTTTCCCTTTGAGTCAGCTCGCTGTCTTCCTTGCCCACGGGTCAACTTGTCAACCTGCCAGCTAATTTGTCTCTCTGGCCAACCGGCCAACTAATCAACAGATCAACTCTGTACTGTATCTCACTCTGATCAACCGAGCCTCTGGTCTGTCTCTCGGGCCCTCTGACCTCCCTTGCCCACCGGTCAACTTGTCAACCGGCCAGCTAATTTGCCTCTCTGGCCAACCGGCCAACTAATCAACAGATCAACAGATCAACTTGTTAATCGGCCTTCAGCCTTCCTTGCCCACCGGTCAACTTGTCAACCTGCCAGCTAATTTACCTCACTGGCCAACCGGCCAACTAATCAACTTATCAACCAACCTTCAGCCTCCCTTGCCCACTTGCCCCCTAAATAATTCTCCATGCTTTCCATCGCCCTAATCGTCGGCACTCGTCCGGAGTGCATTAAGATGGCGCCGATTTATTTCGCCTTACAGGAATCGAAGGTCCTGCAACCCATCCTGGTTTCCACGGGCCAGCACCGCGAAATGCTCGATCAGGCTTTCAAGGTTTTCGGTCTCACGCCTGATCATGATCTGAATTTGATGCAGCCCGGCCAGACCTTGCCGGACCTAACGGCTCGCGTCGTCACAGCGACGACGGCATGGCTCGCCCAGCATAAGCCGGCGGCGGTGCTGGTGCAGGGCGATACCACGACCGTCCTGGCTTCCGCTTTGGCGGCCTTTTATCAACGCATTCCCATCGGCCACGTCGAAGCGGGGCTTCGCACCGGCAACATGATGTCTCCGTGGCCGGAAGAAATGAATCGTCGACTGACGTCTCCGCTGGCGCGCTGGAATTTCTGCCCGACTTCGGTATCGCGCGATAATCTTCTCCGCGAGGGCATCGCGCCCGAGACGTGTTACATCACGGGTAATTCAGTGATTGATGCCTTATTGCGGGTGAAGAAAGCGCAACAAAGCCGCGGATTGACGGCTGGGCTTGTCGCCGAAAAGCTGGGCATCCCCAAGGCCTTTGCGGCGCGTTATCTCGGAGCAGATGCCAAGCCCTGGATTTTAGTGACTGGTCATCGCCGCGAATCTTTTGGCGGCGGTTTCGAACAAATCTGCTCGGCGATCAACCAATTGACGGAAGTTCACCCCGAGGTCGGAGTGCTATACCCCGTCCATTTGAATCCGGCGGTACAAGAGCCGGTGCAACGTCTCTTAGGGCATAATTCTCGCGTCGCTTTGATCGCGCCGGCCGCCTACGAAGAATTTGTTTGGCTCATGGATCGATGCGCTTTCTTGTTAAGCGATTCTGGAGGCGTGCAGGAAGAAGCGCCTTCATTGGGCAAGCCGGTCTTGGTCATGCGCGATACCACCGAACGTCCGGAGGGCGTTACCGCGGGCACCTGCACCTTGGTCGGTACTGACCCGAAAATCATTTTGCGCGAAGCCGCGATTCTGCTGAATAATCCGGCGGAATATCGCCGCCGAACCCAGATTAAAAATCCTTATGGCGATGGCACAACCGCGGCCAAAATTGTCGCGATTCTCGAAAAGGAGTTAGGATAGAGGCTCGGTTGAGAAGAAAAGGAACGTTAGTTGACCCGTTAATCAGTGGGCCAGTTGGCCAGATCGATACAGCGTTAGTTGACTAGTTGACCCGCTGGCAAGTTGGCAAAAGCGATACAACGTTAGTTAACTCGTTGACTAGTTGACACGTTGACAAGGGATGCAACGGGTAGGGGTGCGATGACATCGCATCCGTTCGGGTAATGGGTAGGGACGGTTCTCCGAACCGTCCA
>CAINMU010000033.1 GCA_903850885.1 uncultured Opitutia bacterium
CCCACGGCGGCATCGCTCTAGGCTTCGATCGCGTGGTCGCCATGCTCGCCGGTCGCAGCTCGATCCGCGACATTCTCGCCTTCCCGAAGAATCAGAACGGCCGCGATCTCATGGCCGAATGCCCCAGCCCCGTCGCACCTAAGCAGCTGCGCGACTTGCGCATTCGCTTAGTGGAAGACGAACCAAAGGCCTAAGCCGAGTTTCGTCGGGAATTAATACCTTCCCCCGCAAGGAGGGATGGCCCTTCCCCATTGACCCCTCGTCCGCCCTCCCCTTTGTTCTGCGCCATGACCGACTCTTCGCCTTCGCCCACCCCGATGCCTCACATCTTCGGCGAGAGCTATGAGTTCAATGAAGTCCGGGCTTTTCTCGGCGGCGACCCTAAGCCCCCTAATTTCGTAATCCATCGCAACGGCGAAGTCATCGGGCTCTGCCTGGGCTTGGGCTGGAATCCACGCGCTGAAAGCGAACCCTGCGAAGTCTGGGTCGGCCGCAAAGGCGACCAACCCAAGTGGGGCATTAAACTCTCCGAAACCAAAGGCCTGCTACCCGTCTATGTCCGGCGCACCGAAGGCGGAAAATGGTTTTATAACGGCGAGTTCCAAGTAACCAGCGACAGCACGGATCCGGCGATTATCCGGCCGCGCCTCCAACCGCCGACGATCGTCGCCATCGCGCAACTGGTCTTCCTCAAACGCATCAATCCGCCGGCAGCTCCCACGCCGCCCGCCGAAGTCGTCGCCTGACCTGTCCCGCATGACTTCGCCGCAAAATCACCCGCGCGACCCATTGCATGGCATCACGCTGCAAAAGGTCCTCGAGTCCATGGTCGAAAAATATGGCTGGCACGAACTGGCGCACCGCATCCCAATCCGCTGTTTCATGTTCGACCCCTCCATCAAATCGAGCCTGATTTTCTTGCGCAAAAACCAGTGGGCCCGAGAAAAATTAGAGAACTGGTACGTCGGTGATATCCGTAAGGCGCAGGGATTTGGGCTCTAGAATAGTTGATCAGTTGAACGGTTGGCCTGATGACCAGGACCATGCTGAACAAGCCCAACCGCAAGGAGGACAGCGACTTCATCTCGAAAACGAGATTTGATTTAATGAAGATCAATCCCATCCTCGCCCCACCCCCATGCTTCGCCTACTCGCCCTCGTCAGCTGTCTGATTGCCACCCTCAGCGCGGCGGACGAGCCCACCGAAGTTAAAGTCTCCGCCGCCAAGAAAGACTTCGGGCTGGGTGAACGTCACGGGCAAGACGGACATCAACTGGACCTACTCAAAGTAGGCTGGTATTACAACTGGGGCTCGCAGACCAAATGCGGAAGCCACGCGCAATTCGTCCCGCAGACGGCCGCCAGTTCCGAAGCCGAACCAGATAAATTCACGCAAGCCCAAGTTAAAGCGTTCATCGCTACCACCACCGAGTTCATGGAAAAAACCTCGTGGGTGCATCGCTACGCCTGGCACGATCCCCATGTCGGTACGTCCGCTCTCTTCACCCCCAAAGGCGAACTGACATCGACCGGTAAGGCCTATGCGGCCGCCGGAAAATAATCCGTAGCTCCGTCAGCGAGGTTGATGGACGCCTAAGCGCTTAGGCGCTGGACCGCCCAGACGAGCCCCGTGACCGCAATCGCAGCTGAAGCGGGAATCACCACCCAGCGGCGGTATTTCGTTTCGTCGCGCAGCCAGAAAGTCAGGCCGAAGGCCAAGGCGATCACCGTCAGCTGCGCCCCTTCGACGCCCAGATTAAAGCCCGTCAGTGCCAGTAGGAAGGAACCCTTCGGAATCGGCATCTCGATGAGGCCTGACGCAAAACCCAAGCCATGGAACGAACCGAACAGTAAAACGATGGCGAGACGCCAGTGGGTGTAACGCGGCCGGAAAATATTCTCCAAAGCCACCGCCGCGATACTCAGCGCGATGATCGGCTCCACGACGGAGGATGAAACTCGGATCATCCCCGCGGCGGCGAGCCCAAGCGTCAAAGAATGTGCCAAGGTGAACGCGGTCACTTGCGTGACCACTGGACGCCACGACCGGCTGAGCAGAAAAAGTCCTAAGACAAATAAGATGTGATCAAGGCCAGCCGTGATCCGCCAAAAGCTCTGCCGCATTTCGGAAACGGGTAGGACGTGTTCGTAACCATGGCGAAGGAAGTTAAGAAATGTGCTCCAGGCTCCGCTGGTATCGCCTTCGGCCGACACCGCTCCGGCGCTCGCCTGAGAAGGCAGCCCCGCACCAAGCCCAGTGAGATCGAGCGTGAAACTGGTCTCACCCGGGAAGAGGACCGCCACCCGCGGGTGTTCCTTACCGTTCACCGTGTTAAGAAAAACGACCGAGACCTTGTGCCCCGTCTTCGAGGCGACCTTCCAGCCCGTGATGCCTTGCGGCACTTGGGTTTTCCATTTTCCCCGAACCACGACCGCATCCTCCGGAGCCTTAAGCGGCTTGCTCGTTTCGGCCACGTGATCGAAGACGAATTCCGGCCGAATCCGACCGAGGGGTTCAAAAGTGAACTCCATATATTTATCGATGAATTCCTGGGTCTGACGCAATAGCTCCGCCTTCTTCGCTGGGCTCATTTTCTGGAAGTCCGCATATTCCAACGAAAGCGCCTCGGAGGGGGCCTCCTCCCAGTTGCGGGGATTGATCTCGATAGAAATCTCCGCTTCACCCCCCTTGCTAAAGTCACCCCGAACGGGAATTTCCGGTATGGAATGGGCCCGCAACAGCGAAAAACTAAGGAAAAATAGGCTTAAACAGCTTATTTTGGCCAGGAGGGGTACCCTTTTCATCCCCGCAAGATGTGAGCAGAATTAGGCGTTTCAACCTCGATTGTAGTTTGCCTTCTTTCAGCCGGAACCCCAAATCAACGGTTCACCCCAAAACATAACATGAAGAATACCCTCAGTATCCTCTCCGTTCTCGCTCTCGCTGCTGCCGCTCAAGCTGGCTGTGGTAAGACCGCGACCTCGGAAGGCACCCTCAAGTCCTACGACGCCGAAAAGAAAGAAATCGTCGTTTCCGTTAAAGGAAAAGACTCCACCGTCACAGTCACCCCTGAAACCAAGGGTGCTGCTGGCCTCAAGGACCTCGTTGGCAAAGCCGTAAAGGTTGAAGCCTCTGTCCATGACAAGGTGAAGGCTCTTTCCGTCGAAGCCGGCGTTGCGTCGACCGAAGAAAAGCCTGCCGAAAAGAAGAAGAAGAAGAAGGCCTAATCGGCTTTCTTTTCGCTTCACCACAGCCCGCGTCGCAAGTCGCGGGCTTTTTTGTGCCCGGCGTCGGGTCACCTCTTGCCTAGCCCAGCCCTACCCCTGACCCTTTCCCAGATGTCCACCGATCCCGCCTGTCCCGAATGCACAATGCATGACATCATCGGCCACGCCGATCGCTGGGAATGCGCCACTTGCGGACACGAATGGCCCAAGGTGATCGTCGCCACCACCGAGGGCCCACGCATCGTCAAGGACGCCCACGGCACCGTCCTCGCCGACGGCGATACGGTAGTTCTTATCAAAGATCTAAAACTACGCGGCTCGGCGGGCGTCATCAAAGGCGGCACTAAGGCCAAGAATATCCGGCTCGTCGACGGGGATCACGAGATTGATTGCAAGATCGATGGCACCCCGATCGGCCTCAAGGCAGAGTTCGTCAAGAAGGCCTAAGCCCCCTCGCCTACCAGGGCGTAAAGCGAAGCCCGAACAAAGCGAATACCGCACAGAGTAGAAAACCTAGGGCCGGAATGAAAAACGGATCGTAATAATCTGTGGCCTGCGGCTTCTTTTCCAGAACAACGACTTTTTTCATCTCATCGATACGCTTGAAGACGGTATTCAATGCCTCGGGGGTCACGGCATTAAATGAACCACCCCCCGATGAGCGGGCGATGCCGATTAACGCCGGCTCCACCGGCAGATCCGTCATCAGGATGGCGAAGACCGCAATATGCTTGGCCTGTAAATCGGCGATGATTGGCACATCCAGCGGCGGCTTGATATCGCTGCTCTCGCCGTCGGTAAGCAAGATGATCATCCGATCTCCTGCCGGACGTTCGGCAAGGTGTTCCGCGGCTCCGTAAAGCGCTTTTCCGACAAAGGTGCCGCCCCACAGTTCGTTCGGCATCCCGTGCCGACCCATGGAAGGCGGATCGAGTTTAGGATTATTCGGGATGATGAACGGCCGCGCGAGCGCGATGGATTCCGTATCAAGCGTCAGCGGAATCCAATGGATGAAATTACGCGAAAAAATGGTGAGGCCAAAAGCGTCACCTTGTCGGTAGCGGGTGAATTTCAACACGGACTCCATTGCCGAATCAAACCGCGTGTGCCTGCCGTTTTCCTGCGAACCATGGTTTTCCGCCATGCTCCCTGAGGTGTCCAAGACGATCTGGATGTTAGTCAATCGGCGCTCGATTTCCGGCGGATTGAAAACAATCGGATGAGCCAGGAACAGGATGGCCACGGCCAAGAGACAAGCGGGCAGGCAATTCGCGCCTAAGATCAGGAAACGCAACCAACGTCCCCTCCCCTGTGTGCCATGGTCAAAGGGCATCGCCATCATCTGGCCCCGACGTACCCATTCCCAAAAAGCCAAGATGACCGGCAAAGCCAGGAGCGCCAACCACTGGGGATGAAGAAAAGTCATGAGGCAGAAGGCTCCGAGGGGACGGCGATCTTGCTGATCGTAAACGGCGCGACGAGGGCGGTGATTTCAGCCCGACTCACGCCCGAGGCGGGACGATGCAACCAAAGCTCCAAACGGAAAAGCGCTTCCGCGGTATTCACATCCCGGCTGACCGCCGCCCACCCTTCTGCCATCGTAGCCTCAGCAGGCACCAGCCCTTCCCGCCAACAACGAAGCATGAGTAGCTCCAGCTTCGCCTTGCCCTCGGCATCCAACGAGCCGTCCTCCAACCGCGCCATCAGCTCACGTAATTGCTCCGCCAAAGTTGGCACCAGCGAGGCGACGGCCAGCGGCAAAGGCTTGGGACGGCCATAAAAGATAATCAAAAGCAACCAACCCAGCCAGAGTACGATGAGCCCGAGCAGTTTAGCATAATAGTGGCCGCTGATTTCGACCCCGATATTTTCAGTCTCACGAATACGGTTTTCAAGCTGCTTGGAAAGTTTCGGGTCACCGTTGAACTTAAACGAAGGCAGGCCATCGAGCGGACGACCATCCTCGGCGATCAGGAAATCCTTCAGATCAAAGGTGCCCTCGCGATTGACCAAATAACGGACGTCGTAAATTCGGGCTGAGGCCTGTCCCGAAACCTGCGCCATACGCACGTTGACAGCGACACCCCACTTATAAGGTTTAACAGCCAACGACGGACCTCCGTAAGTGATGATGGCGGCCTGCTCTACGCCCAACGGCACGTTCAAGGTATCGTTAGGCCTAAAAAGCCAGTACGCGAGCAGACCCAGCAGCAAAAGGCCAAGCCCCACTTGCCAGCGACGATCCATCGCACGCCCTGAGCCCAAGATTTTCATCGCACCCGGCTTCCTCCCGTGCCGCGTTGTTGCAGAAAGTGCCGCAGTTTACCCAAGATAGGTTCACCGGTCGAAAGGCGCAGGTAATCAATTCCAAAACGGGTGAGTTCGGCTTTGCGAGCTTCCGGATTGACCCAGGCCTGCCGCCCATGCCCGACAAATTGCTGACCTGATTCCGCTTCCATGCCTCGAAAAATTCCCGCTCCGCGCATCCCCTGCTCCGCCGGATCCTCCAGATGTAATACCATGCAATCATGTTGCTGAGAAAGCACCTGCAACGCCGATACGGCACCCGGATCATGGAGGTCGCTCAGGATGATGAGGGTGGTGCGCCGACGTAGCGAAGGCGATAATTCACGAGCCCGTTGCGCCAAGGTGGTTTCCTCCAAGAAATCGTGATGCCGTAGTTGGTGCGACCATTCGAGCACCAGATTACGCGAGAGCGTCGGACGGATATGTAATTCACGGGCGCCACAGCCCAAGAGGCCAACCGGCGTGATTGAGCTTTGGGCCGCCAGCGCGATGCCCGTAGCCAATTGCACCGCCCACGCATACTTGCTCATCGGAAGCGAGGAGAGGCACATCGATGCCGAGGTATCCAACAAAAGATAGAGCGGAATCTGCTTAGGCTCGACGTATTCCTTGATGAAGAGCTTACCGACGCGCGCGGAAACCTTCCAATCGATGAACTTAACCGGATCGCCTGCCACATAAAGACGCGATTGGGCGTATTCCAGACCGGAACCGTGGAAGACCGAATCCTTCTGACCGAAGTTAAGGCTGTTCGCCAAACGCTTCACCGCGACCTCGAACTGTCGAGCATCGAGGGGGTCGGAAGTAATCGTGATCTTGCGGTCCATCGTCCGTTCAACCTAACCCCGTGAGAATGGATTCGAGCACGGCCTTACCCGTGTGCCCGGCGGCGGACGATTCATAACTTATCCGGATACGGTGTAAGACCACGTCCTCCGCCAGATCAAAGAGATCCTCGGGGGTCACGAAATCTCGCCCACGGATGACGGCCCGGGCCCGCGCCGCATTGACCAAAGCCAAACCCGCGCGCGGACTGCACCCGAAATCGAGTAACTTGGACTCGCGCGTTCGACGGACCAGTTCGACGCAATGCTTGAGGATGACTTCGCTCACGTGCACGGCTTGTACGGCTTCCATGGCCGCGACCAAATCGGTCAGGGTCCCCACCGAACTATCTTCAATCATGTCGAAGGCCGAACGCGGCACCGCCCCGCCCCCCTCATGGCGAAGGCCCATGCCAAGCTGACGTTGGAGGATTAGCTGCTCCTCATCGCGGTCGGGATAACCCAAGCGGTGCAACAACATGAACCGGTCCAATTGGGCCTCAGGTAATTCGAACGTTCCGGAATTCTCGACCGGGTTCTGCGTCGCGATCACCAGGAAAGGCGTCGGCAACTTCATGCTCTGGCCTCCGATTGTTACCTTCCGCTCCTGCATGGCTTCCAACATCGCTCCCTGGACCTTGGGCGCGGCCCGGTTGATTTCATCGGCCAAGAGCAAGTTGGTGAAAACCGGGCCCTTATGAATACGGAAATCGCCCGTCTTCTGGTCGATGACCTCCGAGCCGATGATATCGGACGGCAACATGTCGACCGTGAATTGGATTCGTTTGAAATCGAGGTTGATTGCCTTGGCGACGGTATTGACGAGCAAGGTCTTCGCGAGTCCAGGCATGCCTTGGAGTAGCAGATGCCCTCCCGTAAGCATGGCAATCATGACGCGTTCGACGACGACGTCCTGGCCGACGACGACTTTGGCGACGCGCTCGCGCACGGCGCCCACAAATTCTTGGGCGGACTTGGTCGCGGCTGGAGGAACCGGATGGGAATGAGGTGACATAGGGATAGGTGTTAGATTAATATTTTTAAAAAATTAGCGGATGACGCGCAGCCATTTGTCGACGACGCGCCGGAGTTCGGCTTCGGACAGAGGTTGACCCGAGCCGCCAAAGCACGCCTGCTGCAGGCGCTCTACGTCCGAACTCAGGTCGGTTTGCTGGGTCGCATTCAAGCGGACGAGCGAACTCGCACCCAGACGGCGCAACAACGCCACCACGGCGAATGCATCCACTTCCGTCGGCATCTTAAAGACATCACGCGCCCGTGGGGCCGGAATTTCCGCGGTGCGACGCGCGCTTAAGAGTAGATAAAGTAATCCTCCCAGCCCGACCACGATTACGACCCCCACGCCCAACCACCCCATCGGGCGAAGGCCGGGCACCGAAAGCGCCGCTCCCGGCACCGCTGCCACGCGATCAACGCGAACGGATAGCCCAGGTAACGGAACCAGATCGAGGTCCTTGTAGGTCTGCGGTTGCACCAAGAAATCTTTCGATTTGGCGGCAGGTAAAGATATATCAGCCGGCCGGTCTGCCGCCCGGATCGGGTCACCGTTCAAGGTCAGCGTCCATAAGCGCTCCGAACGAGGGGCCACAACCTCGCCCCAGGTGTTCAATTCTTTCAACTGCAAGCCCTCGTGCGGGCTAATCTGACGAATCTCTACGCCTTGCTTAAACGCAGCCAGATCAAGCAGATCATCCAACTCCGGCACGAGTCCGTTTGCGGTCGCTTTGATTTCTAAAGTCAATCCGCCATTGATAGGGAACTGACGGGTATCGAAGGTCTCGGTGATTTCGACCTTGCTCGCCGGACGTGCGGGCATCGGCGTCGCCACCATCTTGATCAAGGTTTCCGCCGATGTCGCAGGGATCGTGACCGGACCGCTGAGGTCGATGAACTTCAATTCTAATTGGATTGGCGGGACCTTATCCACGCTCGCGTCCTTGGCTCGCACTAACGCATAGGCCAAGACGGTCTCTTCCCAACCGATACGGGCCGTCGGTCTGGCTTTTACTTCTGGGGTCGAAAAAATAATCGTTTTGACGTCGAAGAACGGCGCCAAGGTTTCCGTGAGGCTTTGCTCAAACTCATCGCGCGGGCCTTGGGTTTCCCGCACCTTCTTGTTGATGGTAGCCCGGCGCTTGCCCTTGGCCGCGATCACCGCGGGGTCATTACTGAGGTATTGGCCGAAGCGCGCCACCCGACCCATCGCCTCGGTGTGTACGACGCTGATGACGATCCCGAATTCTTGTCCGATACCGATGGTGTTCGGCCCATCGATTCGGGTCTGCAATCTAATCTCGCTCAAGAGCTCATCAAAATAGGCGACCTTCTTCTGCAGCCCCATCGTAAAAGGATCGTCCTTCGTGACGACCAAGGTGCTGGCGAGGTAACGATACTTCAGATCCTCGTGCAACGGGTAGTTCTCATCGGTGAGCCGCGCGTTCAAGGTCTTGGCGAGTAAGTTCATATGCGCCGAGGCGGCCTTCCCGGGCAAGGCCAGGATGCTGGCACGGATCTTTGCCAAGCCGGCACGATTGATCGTCTTGTTGAGATTGACCTGTCCACTGGGCCCGAGACCTAACAAGCACTGGAACCAGGTGATATAAACCTCGATGGTGTATTCCGAGGGGCTGAGCTTGAGTATTTCACGGCCGTAAGCTTCGGCGGCTCGCTGGAAATAATCCTGAGCACGAAGGTTCTTTTCTTTGTAAGTGACCACGCGCTTCTGCGGATCGGTAGCGACGAGTTCCTGCATCGATTCGAAATCTCCCCACTCTGTCAGCAATACCCCCGCTAAAGTGAGCGCCCGCGAAGCCTCGGTTTTACCCATCATCCAGCTGTCGATCATTCGCAGGTTGGTCGCATACCCTTCGCGCACCATCTCGTAAGTCTCGAACTCCGTGCGTCGGGTCAGGCTCGCACGTTGGATATCCATCTTGCGCCAACGGTCCGCCAGATTGGAATGCATCCGGTTGACCAGCAGGAAGAAGACTTCTTCGTCGAGTTGCGGGATGGGGCCGAACACTTTTTCGATGTGCGTATCACGATACGCTTCGGCATTGCTATAAGTGACATCGAAAGCGTTGACGACTTTGGCGTAATCCCGCGGAGCGATCTTGGCCTCGCGGAAGAGCGCCATCATGCGCGCCAGGCTATCGATATTGCGTTCCAGCATGATGGGGGTGATCGGGATCCGTGCATCTTCCGGTAGGCCGAACTTCTTGCGCATTTCCTCCGGCAATTGCGGGTTATGAGCCTGAGCCCACGAAGCGAGGAAATCTTCGGCCAACGCCACGCCCGTCTGCGGATGACGTTTGCTGAGATCGATGATACGGTCGGCCGCAATTTCGAAGTTCGCGCTCGCCAAAATCGCCTTCGCTAAGCTCGCGTCAAAACGATCGCGCAAATCAGGCGGCAAAGAATCGAGCCACTTGCCGGTCGGCACGGCATCCAAGAGGTCCTCGGCGTCGATCGCCCGGACCGAACGCGAACGCGCCCGGACATTATTGCCCTTCATCGCGTAGGTATTCTCAGCCTCGCTCATCCAATATTCCGCCATCAGCTGGACCAATTGGCTCCAGGGCGAGGTCTTGAGGTCGGTCTGAGCGGCGATCAGGTTCGCCAAAGTCAGCTGGGCCCGGAGATTTTCGGTACGTTGCGCCACTTCGCCGTGCGCATCGTTCTGGATTTTACGTTCGATGCCGCTGACGAGGCGAACGGCGCTGTCGGGATTATCCTTCAAGAGCGCCGCAAAGGCCGGGGCGATCGTGCCCGGGGCGACCTGCATCATGACGCGGGCCATCGCATTGCCGGCCTTGGTCTTCTCCCAATCGTTCACCTTAGTCTGGCTCAAAACGCGCAGGCCTTCGTCCCAGACCTTTTGGACCTGCTCACGCTGCACCGATTCGTTCGCCTGTTCGGCGGCGAGAAAAGCCGCCACTTCATTACGCAGTCCCTCATCCTTGATTTCCTCGAGTTTGCTTGCTGCCGGCCAATAAGTCCGGGCCAACTCCCGAAAGCCTCCGGCCAACAAGACCCGCCCGGTCAGTAAACGCTTAGCCGGATCCGTCCCGCCCAATCGCTCCGTACCCGCCCGCAAGCGGTCGGCCAGCCAATAGGTCTCATTGGCGGGCACGATCAGGCCCAAGATTTCCCCGACCTTCCGCAGTTCGTCATCAGTCAGTTCGCCGGGCACCGCATCCGCCAAGGCGAGCACGTCTTCGAGCCGGAGATTGCTTTTCTGCCGATCGGCCAGGTCGTTCAATATCTTATCGTAGATTCTGCGAGCCAGTTCAGGCGGGAGCTTAGCGAACTCCGAACGCACCTTACCCCACTCGCTCAAACGAAAATATGAAATAAACCGCAGGTCGGCCGCGCCGGCCTGTTCCGCCTTATTAGCGTGCTCCAACGCGCTGAAGAGGTCGTTGTGGTCGCGGGTGAACTTATGGTTCAGCAGTTTCTCATACTGCTTGAGCTCCTTGGCGTCCAAAGCTTCGGTGGGTGGCGTTTGCGCGCCGGCGAGCAAGCCCCAGGCGAGCGCGAGGAAGCCAAGGGACCATCGGGAAAACGTTTTTTTCATAAGTTAAATAGGTGAGGACGATTCAGGAGCCGTTGTCGGGGATTTTATCGAAGTTCTGCAGCAAGTCGCGGCCGTCGTTCTTGGGGCCAGCCTTCGGCGCCGGTACCGGCACGGTCAGAAGCCCGGCGGCGGCCTTGGCCTTATGGGCTTCGCCGACGCCCTTGCCGACATGCTGCACCTTCAGTGCGGCTTCCAGATTCTTGAGTTTTTCGCCATCGATCCCGGCGACGCCGTCGACCGGCCGCACCGAAGCGCCGCTGCCGGCCTTACCGGGCGGCGGTAGCGGCTTCATTCCCGGCGCCGGCGGTGCGACGGCTTTGGCAGCGGGAGGCGGCACGCCGGCCGCATGTCCGGGTCCTTTTACTCCCGCCGCGGCTTCAACCCCTTCGACCTTTTCGACCCCTTTGGCCTTGGGCGGAGGAATGGCGGCGTTACTGCCCGGCCCTGCCACTGGGGTGGCCGGATGTGCGACCGGCGCGGGCGGCGGGGTCGCATCACCGGCGGCCTTCACGCCTTTGACGGTCTCGACTCCGTCGATCTTTTCCACGCCTTGGGCTTTCGGAGGGGGTACGGCGATACTGCCATTTTCAACCGGCTTCACTTGGGCGGCGCCCTCTTGCTTGACGCCAGCGACTCCTTCGACTCCCGCAGATGAAGTGGCCGGTGCAGCCATCGAACTCGCCGCGACCAGACTGAGGCCGAGCAATGCAAGTGGGAAAAATGTTTTCATGGGTTTCGATGTTGGATGGCTTTGTTAAATTCGGTTTCTACCCTTTGCTCGTATTGCGCAAGCGCGCCGGTGTCTTGGTGTTCGGCCAAGTAACGGAAAATCTGGCGGGTGCGTTCGGCAAAGGGCCGCCATTCGTCCTCCGTCGCCCCGTTGGTCTTGAGCAGAGTGGTCGCGTAATAATAAGCTTTCCCCAAAGTCTCGCGGATTGCCCGGGTGATGGGCACGTCCTGACCATGGATCTCGGCAGCATTTCGCAGCAATAAGGTAAGGTCTTCGATGGCGCCAGCGACATCCAGCATCTCGAGCTTCGCCTTGGCCTTCGCCAACCGGATTTGGTGACGCACCAACGGGCGCTCGTTCGCCGGGAGTGCCGCAGCGACCTTGTCATACTCTTCCACAATCTGCTGCCAATCGGGCTCCTTTGCTTTTTCAAACTGATGAATGGCGTTCAGATGCTCACGCGCCCTTTCCCGGGCCAGATCATCCTGCCCGTCGTTATAATGATAATAAATCACCGCGACGGGGAAAAGCAGCCACAGGAGCAGGAAATACTTTCTCATCGGACGGCGGGATCGCTCCCTGGCGTCGGAACGGAGTTCGGCCGAGGATGGGCCACCTTCCATGCCGTTCCCCCAAATTCCAACGCCACGGGAAGCAGGGCGCAAAAAGCGGCCCCAGCCAACAGGGCGGCCACCGCCAACGATGCCAAGCTCAGCCCGTTCTGCGGCAGCGGTGCCATGACGACCAGGTCGCCCAGCGCCGAAGTCGCCAAATGCTTTTCGTTCACGTCGTCGTAGGTGCCATGCAAAGCGGAAGCGATTTCACGAAGGTTATCGCCATCTTGGCGCGATTGATGGCCGTCGATGAACAACCCTTTATGAGGGTTGCCGACGCCGAGAATGAAAACCTCTTTTACCGACTTAGGTCGAGGCAGGATCGGCAAAAGGGGAATGGAATCTCCGTCGGTCAGGATTACGAGCCGTGCACTACCCTCGGGTAAGTTCTCCACCAACTTGACCGCCGCATTGACCGCCGTGCCGAGATCGGTCTTGCCGGGCTTCATGCCATAGGCCAAAGGCAAACCGTTGAAGACATTGCGAACAAGCTCGGGATCACGGGCGCCCATCACGACTGGCAGTGCGTCGGTATAAAATCCGATGACGCCGAAGCGCAGATTGCCGCTCACGCGGTTAAGGATCCCCTCCACGACCGCACTCATGCGTTGGTATCGGCTATCCTTCCCTTCCGGCCCGGCATCCTTAAGATACATGCTCGGCGAAAGGTCGGCCACGAAGATCAGATGCGTGGCCTCCTTATCGGATGCTGCTTTACCCTCAGCCACGTCGAATCTTAACAGGAACATCGTCGCCAAGCCCCACGCGAAAGCCGCCAAGGCGAAAGGCCGGAGGATGGACGCCAAAATCGTCCAACGCGCCGGCGTCCCATTCGGCCCAAAAGCCAAGCGTCCGGCTACGCGGACGCGACGATGATGCACCCACTCGGCGAGGGCCGTCAGCGTTAGGACGCTCAGTGCAAAAAGCAGCGATTTCATGGGGTTGAACCTCGGCGTGCGGACCTTGCGGCTTGCACGACGATACGAAGGGGTATGGCAATCTTTACGCCTTCCCTGAGCCAATGCCAGCCCTTCTCATGCCGTCCGCGATATTTTGAGTCAGTAAGCATGGTAGTGCTGATATTCGGAGCTCAATCGAACGAGAAATGTTCCTCAACCTATGAATATCTGGCCATAATTTAGGTTTCTTTAAACGATATCAGACCTGCTCCATCTCAACTTGGCACATAAGAACTTGCACGCCTTCCGTGAACGCCAGAATAGCGAACACCCCGCCCAGATGAAACCCGTCCCGTTCCTTATCCTCGGGCTGTTACTCAGCCTGAACCTGAAATCTGCCGCCGCTGATTTTGAAAAGCGATCCGTCACGATTTTTAGCGATGGCGTCCGCATGGCCGGCGATCTTTAC
>CAINMU010000034.1 GCA_903850885.1 uncultured Opitutia bacterium
AACTTCCATACCATACTTCTGCGAATCAATGAAGCTGTGTCCGACTTCAGGACGAAAACCATGAGCTCGTCTGACCTTGCGACCTTCACGACGCAAGGCATCGCAAAGCAAACCTTCCATGGCCAATTGAGCGCTTTCGCACTTTTGATTAGCCGAGGCGCGCAGGTCGCCGTTCGCCAACAAATAGAGGGTGGGGTGTTTTTTCACGGAGACAACCCAGCTTAAACCGCAGTCAGAACATGGTCCGCTGTCAACTTAACCTTAGCTCGCTGGACCGTGGCGGCATCGGCATCGGTGACCAAGAACAGCGAAGTCACATCGCGGGTAACTGCGCACGGTCCGCCACGCCCAAGTTTGATCTTGTTCATGCAAATCAAGACTTCATCACTGCGACGGATGACCTCGCGTTGTTGGTGTGAGATGTCGCGTTGCGAATTCCAAAGACCATTCTCATCAATGCCTTCGGCGCCAAGCAGGGCGACGTCGAAGTTCCAACGGGCGACTTCTTCCAGAGTGCGGTCGCCCGCGACCATAGCGTGACGGGTCAGGAAAAGTCCGCCTGGGATATAAACTTCCACGCCTGGCAGGCAGGAAATGAGTTGGGCCGTAGGCAGGCAGGTCGTGACGATCTGCAAATCAGAAATCCCGGCGGAAGCGATGGCCTCAGCGGCAAAAAATATCGTCGAGCCTGAATCGAGGTAGACTGTCATACCGGCCTTGATGCGCGTCGCGGCCAAGTTGCCGATCTTGCGCTTAGCTTCGGCATCTTCGATCTTACGGTCGTCGAGCGGGGGGAAATTCCGGTTAAAATCCGAAAGTGCTCCGCCATGGGTACGCGTAATCCGGCGCTGGCTTTCAAGTTCGGTCAAATCTCGACGAGCGGTAGCTTCCGAGACATTGAACTGCTTACAAATTTCTAAGACGGGGACGTAACCGACTTTTCCAAGCAGTTTCGCAATCGCTTCGCGGCGAGCCTCAATGATGTGTCGGGCAACTTTCATAAATGTTATAGGGGGTAGCTTGATTAATATTAGATTAAGACCGAGTTATGAGCGTTCCCAATCAAGCAATCAATAACTCAATGCGCCTACCCCGGGACCGCGCTATTTATTTCGCACAATATACATTATGTCTAATTAACTAAAATATAATGAAATCAAGGTTTATATGGCTGTAGATTATATTATCTTGGGCTTTAAATACATTTATATATCCCTTTTAGGCACTGCTTATGTTCACTTTCTATCGGTCATATTGGGGGTCTTTAATGATTATCTCAGTTTTTGGGTTATTTACGGGATGTGCGACTTCCCCTCAAGAGGCCAAACCTTCGGTCATTCCTCCACAGCCGGCTTACACGGGTCTGAGAATCGAACAGGGTCCCGTTTCCGCAGGATCAGAGCCTCGTAAAGGTAAAGTAAGCGCCCTCATCTTGCACTACACGGCATCTCCCCTACCCGCCGCCCTGGATGTCCTCCAAGGCCACAAGGAGACCCATCGGGTGGGCGTTCACTACATCGTCACCGATGAACCCCGTCCGCGAGTCATTCAGTTGGTCCCTGAATCGAAGTCCGCCTTTCATGCGGGCAAAAGCGGCTGGAGTAACCTCGAGGGCATGAACCAACACTCGATCGGCATCGAGATCATCAACTTGGACGGCAACATCCACCCATACTCAGCTGCGCAGACGGAGGTACTTTTTACGCTGTGCGCCGACATCATTCGCCGGCATCAGATCAGCCCTACTGAGGTGCTGGGACATTCGGACATCGCCGTTGGCCGCAAGGTCGACCCGGGAATCTTATTTCCCTGGGCCAAATTAGCGTCTCTGGGCGTCGGCGCATGGCCGCTACGAGACGAAGTCGCTCAATACCTCCAGGCCCCCGTTAAGGTTAAACCGGAAGATGTTCGTAAACTCCTTGCAGCTTATGGTTATCGCATCGAACCCGGTGAGGCCGGCTTGAAGTCAGCGATTGAAGCCTTTCAACGTCATTTCCGTCCAACGAAAGTCGATGGTATCGCTGACCATGAAACCATTGCCACCATTGAGGCCTTGGTACGCAGGTACCGTCCGCAAACTTTACGGGCGCTGAAGATTAAACCTTGAATTGGTATCCGGTGGGTCGAATCAGTTTATTAACAAAGGTCCGGACCATATCGCGCTCGGGATATTTCAGCCAATCCAAGAAGACGGCATAGATTGTGGCGGATAAGATGGCGGACATTAGCATCGCCAAAAATAGCGCCAGCTTGCCGTTAAGTTGGGTGGCGAGAAGTAATGCGATGATCCAATGGTAAGAATGATAAGCGACAAAACCCATCAACAATGATCCGGTGAGCACATGGGCGCACGGACGACGCAGACTCTCGGTCAAAAAGGCCGGTGCGGATTTCGCCAACATCTTCCGCAGGACGGCATACTGCCAAACCGTAGAGACGGCATTGGCCACGGCCAAACCTTCGATACCATACCCGCCGGCGATCGCTAAAATCGACCCGACGATGTTAATGACCGCAGCCGAGACGGCGGCACGAAAGGTCGCCTGGGTATTGCCGACGACATTGAGCGCCCGCGTGACCAGAGAAATCATGGCGTAAAACGGCATGGTAAGCGCGAACAATACCAAGACGTTGCGGGTCTTCATACAGTCCGCCGCGGTGAAACGCCCCATCTCAAAGAGCAACTTAATCACGGGCTCCGACAAGACGGCTAAACCGACGGCTGCTCCGATATTCACGGCCAAGATCAGGCGCATCCCGCGGGCATAGTTGCGAGATAAGGCGGCCTCGTCCCGTTCGGCGAATGCCGTCGCCAAAGCGGGGAACATCACCGTCGCGATCGATGCCGAGAACAATCCGATGGGCAATTCCACGATGCGATTGGCAAGGTAGTAGTAAGTCAATCCGGCGCCATCGACATTGAAGGCTAAACTGCGGGAGACTAAAAAATTGATTTGCTGGATGCCGGCGCCGAGCGCAGCGGGGATGAACGCAACCCGTAAGACCTGCCAAGCCGTGACATCCTTATTCATCAACCGGGAATTCCAACCTTCCTGCCTCAGTCCCCAAAGCGGAATCAACAGCTGCAACGCTCCGCCGGCCAGAGCCCCGGCGCAGAGCCAACGCGCCTTCGCCATCATGTCATTCGGGTCCGTGAAATTAATCCCGAATAGCCCCAAGCCGATGATCATGCAAAGGTTGAGCATAGCCGAAGCGAATTCCGCCAACCCAAAGCGGCCACTTAGATTGACGGCGGAAGTAAATAAAGCAGCGATGCAGATCAAGGGCATGTATGGCATGCAATAAGCCGTCAGCTCGGCCGCCATTTGCTGTTTCGCATCCGATGCCGAGACGGACCATAACAACGATATGCCGATGCCGACTAACGTCAGCCCAATCGTCCAAGGAAAAACCCGTCGGAGCACGTAATTTAAGAATCCGAAAGCAACCGATTTACCCTCACGCGCTTGCTTATCCGCCAGCACCGGAACAATGGCGGCAGTCAAAGCACCTTCGCCCAATAATCGCCGGAAAAGATTAGGGATTTGAAAAGCAAAAAGAAAAGCCGCGCCCACCGCATTGGCGCCAAAGACGTAAGTCGTAACTTGATCGCGAACCAGTCCAAGTACCCGCGAAACCAATGTCCAGGAGGCGGTCTTCGCCATGGCCTGGTATTGGCGTCCCTGTTCGCTCATCGCCGCTCAGGGTTGGACGGCACGCATGCCTTCCGCGAGGACCGCCCGTAACGCGGGCACCAGATCCGTCCGCGGTACTTCGGCTTCGGAACGATCCGTCATGCTGCGGACTTTTGCGACGCCCTTGGCGACCTCGGAGCCGCCGTAAATAAGCGCATACTTCGCACCTGCGACTTCGGCGGCCTGGATGAGTTTTGGGAATTTTCCGTCCTTAAGATTATATTCCACGCGAAAACCCGAGCGGCGTAGATTCGCCAAATCCTCCAGCGCGTCCGGACGGGCGTCTTCACCCAAGATCATGACGTAAAAATCAGGACCATCGGCATAAACCGGGATAAGCTTCTTGAGTTCCAAAAGGTCGCGCAGCGTGACATCGCCCATGCCGAAACCAACGGCAGGCAAATCGGGGCCGCCGAGTTTCTTGACCAACGCATCATAACGGCCGCCCCCAGCGAGAGCGCGGGCCTCGCCACCCGTTTCGAAAGCCTCGAAGACGAAACCCGTGTAATAGGCCAAACCGCGAACGATCGTCAGGTCGATGGCGATACACTCCGAAAAACCCATCGACTGCAGCGTGGTCAGAAGTTGCTTCCACTCGGCGATGCGGAGCGTCATGGCTTCGTCACCGGCGGCCAGTTTCTCTAAGTCTGCCAAAGAACGGGTGTTCGCAAAGGCCCGGCAAAGTTCCAAGGCCCGCGACGGATCAACCGAGGTGCCGGCCAATGCCACCGTCATGGCGTCGAGTAAATCTTTCGGCGCACCGCGCTCTAATTTATCGACGACGCTGAGGACGGCGGCGGCTTGGAGTTCGGGAACTCCTAAACTCGCCAAGTAACGGAACCAAAGTGTTCGATCAGAAATACGAATCCGGAAATCGGCCTGCGTCAGACCGAAACCCATGAGACAGTCAGCACAGAGGGCGATGATTTCGGCATCGGCGGCCGGTCCGGCTTCGCCGAGCAAATCCGCATTCAACTGATAGAAGGCGCGTAAGCGGCCCTTCTGCGGTTTTTCGTAGCGATAGTTTTCGCCCATGGCGAACCAGCGGATGGGCTTAGGCATACCGTTGGCCTTTGCGCCAACCATCCGGGCCAATGAAGGCGTCATCTCCGGCCGGAGACTGACCTTGCGCCCCCCTTTATCTTCGAAATTGAATAATTGCCGAACGATCTCCTCGCCCGACTTTTCGGTAAAAAGCTCCAAAGGTTCGAGTACCGGCGATTCCCATTCGCGAAAGCCATAACGACGACAGGCCTGCCGCCATACGCCCATGACATGCCCTAAGACCGCACGGTCTTCGGGATAAAACTCCCGGAACCCGGGGAGCGATCGAATATCAGACATGAGCAACGGCGCTTACTGCGCTGGCTTTTCAACGTCGTAGGACTTCAATTTCGCCTTCAGTTCTTTTCCGGCTTTAAATTTGATGACGGCACGCTTGGGGATGATCACGTCCGTCTCGGGACGATTCGGATTACGACCTACGCGACTCTTGCGGACCTGCACCTGGAATACTCCGAAATTTCGGAGTTCAACATCGCGCCCGGCCAGCAAAGCTTCGCTGATCGCATCCAAGGTCATCTGAACGCTGTCGCGGATATGCTTTTGCGGATAGCCTTTATCCGTAAAAATTTTGATAACGATATCTCGCTTAGTTAGATTGTTGGACATGGCCAGATGCGTAAGTGTTGATAGACAAAGGCATGGGAAAGCCAAGGTGGCAATACCACACCCCAAAAACCTTATTCCAGATTTTGGACCTGCTCCCGAATACGCTCAATTTCGGTTTTAGCCTCTAAAACCAGCTTAGTTGTCAGGATTTCAGAGGCTTTGCTTCCGATCGTATTAACCTCACGGAGGAGTTCCTGGACGAGAAAATCGAGTTTTCGACCGCAATTGGGCATCTCCAACTCGGCTTTGAACTGAGAAACGTGACTCTTAAGACGGACAATTTCTTCGGTTATGTCAGACCGGTCGGCAAAAAGAGCCAGTTCCTTCAATACCCGGTCGTCGGCCACATCAAGGGATAACCCGGCTTCTTTGAGTCGCTTCAGGAGTGCGTCTCGATGGCGGACGGGCCCGAGGCGCTCGGTATCCATCATCTCCAATACCATCTTTTCAATCGCTTCAATTCGTCTTTGTAAATCGATGGACAAAGCCCTCCCCTCTTCTGCTCTCATCTTCAAAATTGCATTCAGCGCTGCATCAAAAGCAAGGCGAACCTGGGGTTCAACAACCGCAAAGTCAGGCAAGACAAGTTGATTACCCCGTCGGGCTTCGGCCAGCTTAAGTACCAAATCAAGCGACGGGGGCACAAAGGGGACGCCCATGGATTGGGCTAAATGTTCGAGTTCTTTAAAGGATCGCTTGGTTGCTTCCGCATCCCAGAGCTTTTCGGTGACCGCCGTTGGCGTCGCTTGGGTCACACGTGCCGTCACCTTACCGCGTTGCAAGCGAGCGCGAATCCAGGCGGAGGCGACTGCTTCCAAGCCCGACCAAACATCTGGCCCATAGATCGAGACCTGTAAGTTCTTTTGATTAACCGAGGCAATCTCTACGGAGAGCATGACGCCTGGCAGATTAAGCTCCGCCCGGCCGAAACCGGTCATGGAAGAGGCGCCCATGATCAGAGCTTTATCTCGGTCCCCAGGGCACGTGCTGCACTAAATACGTCCTTATCACCACGTCCCGAAAGATTGATGATTACAACCTGCTCCTTCGGCAAGGATGCCGCGAGTTTCACGCCATGGGCGACGGCGTGGCTGGACTCGAGCGCCGGGATAATTCCTTCCTTATTCGAGAGCAGCTGGAAGGCTTCGAGGCATTCGCTATCGTTGGCGTAAGCGTAGTCGACGCGACCCTTGTCGCGGTAATAAGCATGCTCCGGTCCCACGGCGGCGTAATCAAGCCCAGCGGAGACGGAATGCGTTCCTTCAATCTGCCCTTCTTCGTCCATGAGGATGTTCGTCATGCAACCTTGCAGGACGCCCAGTCGTCCTCCGGCGAACCGCGCGGCGTGTTCGCCCTTACTGATGGAGCGACCGCCGGCTTCGACGCCGATGAGGCGGACGCTTGGTTCGTCAAGGAACTCGAAGAAGGCGCCAATGGCGTTAGAGCCACCGCCGACGCACGCGACGATGTAGTCTGGCAGACGGCCTTCGGCACGAAGAATCTGCTGCTTAGACTCGATGGAGATGATGCGATGGAAATCGCGGACCATCATCGGGTAGGGATGGGAGCCGTAGGCTGTCCCCAAAATATAATGCGTATCTTGGACATTCGTGACCCAATCGCGCATGGCTTCGTTCACGGCCTCCTTGAGGGTCCGTTGACCTGCTTCGACGCCCCGGACCTCGGCGCCCATCAGGCGCATGCGGTAGACATTGAGCGCCTGACGCTCCATGTCCGTCGCCCCCATATAAATGACGCACTTCAGTCCGAATCGGGCGCACACGGCGGCCGTCGCCGTGCCATGCTGGCCGGCTCCGGTTTCGGCGATGATGCGTTTCTTTCCCATCCGGCGGGCTAGCAGCGCCTGTCCGATGACGTTATTAATCTTATGAGCCCCGGTATGAAGCATATCTTCCCGCTTCAGGTAGATCTTCGACCCACCGATGTGGTGCGTCAGGGATTCCGCATAATACAATCCCGTGGGCCGACCGGCGTAATCCCGCAGCATCTCGGCGTAGTCGTTTTGGAAAACCGGATCGCGTCGAGCCTCCTCATAAGCCTTCGTCAGATCGAGCAAAGGCGTCATCAATGTCTCAGGGACATACATACCGCCGAATTGCCCAAAGCGCCCATGGACGTCAGGAACCTGAAA
>CAINMU010000035.1 GCA_903850885.1 uncultured Opitutia bacterium
CGTTCCTCCATGCCGTTCGTGCTGCCCGGGGTGCGACCAGAGACTTCGGCGAAGACGTACTCATGGCCTTTCGAGTCGGGTTTGTTATCGATAACGGGGCGAAGTGAAATGCCGTCCACAGGATGAGGCGGTTTGGTGCCGAGGTAGTCGAGGATCGTGGGTAGCAAATCCACTTCGCTAGTGAGTGCATCGGTCTGCGTACCCCGTGCGCCGCCAGGTGCGCGTACGATGAGAGACACATGGAGTCCGAGTTCATACGGTGTCATCTTGCCATGCTGGAAAGCGGGGCCGTGATCGCCCGCCATGACGATGACGAGAGTATTGTCGAGTTCGCCGCTGGCCTCGAGTTCCTTCATGGCGCGGCCCACTTCGACATCGGCCAGTTGGATGCCATTCAGGTATTCTGACCAGTCTTTGCGTATCTCGGGCGTGTCGGGCAGAAACGCGGGAAGCTTCACCTTCGCCGAGTCTACTGCGATGGCCTGCACATCGCTGTTGACGTAAGGGCGGTGCGGCTCGCCGTGCGCGTTGTCGAAGAGGAACCAAGGTTTTCCCGTCATTTGCGCGCGCCTGATGAACGCCCCCACGACGTTCTTGCCTGCGATAAACTCATCATAGGGAAACTTCTCGTTCGGCGAGACGTGCAGCTTGCCGCTCACACCCATGTGATAGCCGCGCCCGTGCAAGATTTCCGCGAGCGTGGTGACTTCGGGCTTGAGCTGGTTCTTGGCGTAAGCGCCGTTGCTGCGTTCTGCCGCGGTGATGTCAGCGGCGGGCTTGAAAAGATTATGCGTATTGTTGATGAGTCCGTTGCGGTGCGGATACAGGCCGGAATACAGGCACGCTTTCGATGGCGAGCACACTGGGTACCCAACAAAATATTTCCGGAAGAGTACGCCGTCGTTCGCGATCGCATCCAGGTTCGGTGTGCTCAGCCCTGGCGTGCCGAGCAGTCCGAGGTGCGCTCCCGAATCTTCGATAAGGATGAACAGCACGTTCGGCGTCGCGTGCTTCACCACCGTCGGCGGGGGCGCTAAGGCTAACTTCCACGTCTTTGCGACTTCGCCACTCGCATCGCGCAGGACCAGGCTGCGAATCGCGATGCTTCCCGGCGCGGTCGCTGGGTCGATACGTAGCGCGTAGAGGTGTGCCGCATCGCCAAGCGCGATTTTGTAGTCGTGATACACACCATCGTGGGAGACGGCAAAGTTCACGCTTTTGGCACGGCCAAAGCCATCCTTCGGTGCGGTTGTGAAGAAGATCTGGCCCTCGCCCTTGGCCGTGGACTTCATCGCAAGCTCTAGCACGAATGGCCCCTTTGCGACTGGCAGTTCCCGCGTGAAACACGATGGATCGCGCCCGACCGATTCGATGCGCAGTTCGTTGTCCTGAAATGAAAGCCGTGTGTCCTTACTCGCGGACCATTCTCCGAGCACGCTCAGGCCGCGAGCAGGCGGAGTGGGTGTATCGGCTGCATGCAGGGTGGCCAGCGGCGCGAGCAATAGGGCGAGCAGAAGGTGGACGGTTGTAAGTTTCACGATTCCTGAGGCAGGGGTTTTAAGAGTGAACATGACAAACGGTTTCATTTTGAGCTCTCTGCGGCGGTGCTCTTTTGGTTACGCTTCTTCGTTACTTTACTCTCTTTGCCATCCTCGGCCTTTAGTGATATCTTTCCGATGCTCGACCCGCCCACTTCCTTTTTCAGCGATGCCATCCGTTCGCGGAGACGAGTCATATCTGGGGCATTTGCGGGATTTTTGCTGAGATCGTTCGTCTCGTGGGGATCTTTTCGCAGGTCGAAGAGTTCCTCGGTGTTGGTTGCCACCCAGCGGATGTACTTCCAGTCCTTGCTGCAGACGGCTTCCGAGGCAGGGATGTTCTCCGATGCCCATTTGAATTGGTAAAGTAAATCGGTCCGCCAATCTGCCGGAGTCTGGCCTTGGACGAGAGGCGTGATGTCGCGGCCCTGCATGATGTCCGGCGGCTTGATTCCGGCGAGGGCGCAGAAGGTCGGGGCATAGTCCACGTTCAGCACCCAGTCATCGCACCCCTGTCCGCGCCGCGAAGCGGGCAGGCGGGGATCGCTCACGATGAGCGGTACGCGCAGGCTTTCCTCGTAGGCATACCATTTGTCGGCTAGCCCGTGCTCGCCAAGGAAGTAGCCGTTGTCGGCGGTAAAAACGACGACCGTATTGTCAGCCAGGCCCAAGGTTTTTAACTGATCTAAAATCACTCCGATGCTGCGGTCCATGCCGCTGATGAGGCGGAAGTAGTCCTTGGTGTAAGACTGATATTTCTCCGGCGTATCGAAGCGTTTCGTCCAGCGGTGCCGACTTTCATTTGGGCCCTCGCGAAAAAAAGAAGGGAGCTTCAGCCAGAACTCCTCAGCGGAGGTCTCGGGCGGCGTCACATGATCATCCGCGTAGAGACCGTGCTCTTGCGGCATCGGTAGGTATTGCTTCGGATCGCCATCCTCTGCGTGCGGTACGGTATAGGCCACCTGAAGAAAGAACGGTTTGTCCTTGGGGCGCGTGTTGAGAAAGCGCAAGGCTTCGTCGGTGTCCTTTTGGATGCTGTGGATCTTTCCACCCATGCCGTCATTGAGCCATGCGTAGCCATGACGTCCGGCCCAGAAATCGTAGCCGTCAGCGTTCTGCCCCGTCACATGCACTTTACCGATGTGCCCGCCGTAATAGCCTGCAGAGCGCAACTGCGCTGGCCATGTTTGTGGCCAGTTCTCAGGCGCGACGCGCGCACCGCCCAGCTGACTCAGCCAGCGTCCCGTGAGAAAATTCGCACGGCTTACCATGCAGATCGAAGTGGTGACGGCGGCGTGGTTAAAGGTCACACCTGTATGAGAGAGCTTGTCGAGATTGGGTGTCTTTACCATCGGGTCGCCGGCAAATGCGGCTGAGTGCCAACTCATGTCATCCGCGATGAGGAAGAGTATATTAGGCTTCTGGGTATCCGCGGCTTGTAATCCGGCGAAGGGTGCGAGTAGCAGGGCGAGCAGAGAGAGGGGGCGTTTCATCGAAAAAGGGGTTCTTTGGGTTATCTATTAAAGCAACCCCAGTCCCAGACCGAAGTTAGCCAAAAAACACCCCCAATTTCGGTCAATTACCCCAACGGCTGAGGCCTATTTCTTTTTAGTCGCTACTGGGTCTGTTTTGCCGGTGGCGGGGCTGAGCTTGTCGAGGACGGCTTGCAGCCGCACCCGGGCGGCTTTGGCCTCGATACTGGAGGACTCGGCGGGGACGGCCTTCTGTGTGAACGGTGCGTCACTCATGTCAAACAGCTCGCCGTTGCGCATCAGTTTGAAGCCTGGGTCGCGAGCATACCAATCGGCACCAAGCTGGAGGAAGACCCATTCGCGGGGATTGCCACGTTCTCCGCGCAGTTGCGGTGCGAAGCTATGGCTGTCGAAGGTCACGCCTTCGGGCAGTTTCGCCTGGCCGAGTTCAGCGAACGTCGCGAAGAAGTCACTGAAATCCACGAGGTCGTTCACGACCTTGCCGGAGGGGGTGGTGCCTTTCCAGTTCGTGATGAGGGGGACGCGGCTGCCGCCTTCGAGCAGCGTGTGCTTGTGGCCGTCGATCATTCGACCGTTGATTTTGTCGGGATGTACGCTGCCGTTGTCGCCGCTGAAGACGATGAGCGTGTTCTCGCGCAAGCCAAGTTTGTCGAGTTCGGCTACGAGCTGTCCGACTTGTTTATCCGCATAGGCGATGTCGTCGTTATAGAACTTCTTCGTGTCCGGCTTACTGTCGGGCGTGCGATGGATCTCGCCGTGGACTAGATGCGTAGGGAAGTAGAAATAGAACGGCTGATCACGATGGCGCCGCAGGAAATCGAGCGTGAAATCCATGCAGACGTCAGGGCAATAGACAGGCTCAGGGGTCTCGATAGTCTGACCGTTCTTGATGTAGCTCTTCTCCCAGAACCAACCGGTGCCGGAGGGGTCGGTGAGCCATTCGTCAAAGCCCCAATCGCCCGGCGTGTCCTTCATCTGGCGCCACTTGCCCGCCATGCCGGTGACATAGCCCGCCTGCCTGAGCGTGCGTGCGACTGACGGCTCATCCTTCGCCGAGGGAATGTGCGATGAGGTGTTGGTCAGGGCGCCATTGCGAAAAAGGTAGCGTCCCGTGGTGAGCGTAGTGCGCGAGGGACAGCACAGCGGCGGCGCGAAGCCATGCGTGAACCGCACGCCCGTTGCGGCGAGCGCATCGATGTTCGGCGTCTTCCCTTTGAACCGGTCCGAGCCATAGCACCCGACATCGCTGAGCCCCTCGTCATCGGTGAGGATGAAGAGGATGTTGGGCTTCGCGTTCGCCGCGGTTGCGGTGGTGCCGAGCGCGCAGAGCAGCAGGGCGGCGAGGAGGGTGTGTTTCATGGTTGTTCCTTTCGCTAGTGGCGTTGCTTCCCATAGGGAGAGGGCGTTCCCTTGCCGCCTCGAATCACAAAGACGTTGGGCCGGGAAAAGTCGGCCACGGAACTGAACCGGAGGGTCCGGTCGAAAATGAGGTGAAGACGGATCTGTTGCTGCCCGGCGAGGACCGCAAAGGTGTTCCATGTTTCGTCGCGTTGCCGGGTGTATTTCTCTTTGTTGCCCATATCTCCCGCGTCCGCGATGCGAAGGATCAGGTCCTTCGAGCCAAGCGTTGTCATCTTGTCAATGATCTTGCCATATAGCTTCATGCCCGATTCATAATTGGGTATGTGGGGATAAAACGCGATGTGGTCGAAGTGCATCTGATCTGGCCGCATATCCACGACCGCCTTTAGGTTCATCCCCGCGAGGGCCACGGCATCGTCACTGAGGGCATTGGCCGTCTTCGACCGGAGATACGTCGAGTCGATCTTGATGTGTTTGAATTTGGCCAGTTCGGTCCGATGGTCGGCGACCACTTCTTTGAGAGAGTAGAGGTTCGGGCCGGCGTCGCAGACATCATCGCGCAAGTCGGCGGCGGTGGCGAGAGAGCCGCCAAGCCCAGTCGTCACCCGCTTTCCGCAGAGGGCTTGAACATCCTTGCCTTGGGAAAAATGGCGCAGATCGCAGTAAAGATCTTCTTCGCTGTGGTAATGGAGATCGAGGATGTTCAAGTCGGCCTTTGCGTCGAACGCATGCCCTGCCTGGGACAGCCGATTCACTGCAGAAGGATTCAGCAAACTCACACCCACGCGACCGCTCGATGCCAGCAACTCCGGCGTGGGGGAGCCCAGAACCAGGTTCTTTGGTGCCCGTTTCAGCAGCGATAGCTTGGATAAGACACCAGCCGCCTTCTTGCCGTCAATCCCCGTGCCGTCCACCACGACGCGCACGCCGCGCCGGTCCAGCCAATGCGCCTGCTCCACGACCCAGTTGTCGTCCAATGACAGGAAAGCATCGGCGTCCACCTTGATTCCATCGAACCATTCGAAAAACGACGGCATTGCCTGAAGATAGCGGCGGATCTGTTCCAGCCCGTTCACCGCGAGCACTCGATTGGCTGGGCGGTTGGAGCATCGGATGGCAGGAAGTTCTTTGACGCCGCTCTCCTTCACGCGAATCCGGAACAAGCGGACATCGCGCCCCTCAATGTGCGAGGCGTCGGACAAGCCGTAGTCCAGGGGAAAGCGGGGAGAGTTTCGCAAACCGGCCGGAGCGTAGGCAGCGCCTCCCGCTGCCGTTTTCAGCTCGGCTTTGCCGTCATCGAGCAGGACCTCTTCCATCGATGTGATGGTGCCGATGTGTGAAGTGATGTGGAAGGGTTCGCTGTTCAATGTCTCATTGAAAAGGCCCAAGACGTATTCGCCACTGCGCGGCCGGGTCACGACATAATGCAGGGTCTTGTTGTCCACGGTGAACAAGGTCTGCCTAGCCGCCTCGTCGGCCAGGAGCTGCGTCGCGTGCTGCAACAAGGTGTGGGGCAGGTCCTTGACCATCTGGTCGGGTTGCCACCGCGCGGCGTCGGGGGAGAGGTGTTGGGTTTGGTTGAGACCGTAGTCGCTGAGAACCAGCACCAGCCCTCCCAGGCACTCGACGATCAGAGGCTTTCCCCCGACACTGCCAAGAACTCGGAGGCCCAGTGCCTTTGCATCCAAATCCTCACGGAGCGTCTCCAGCGAAAAGTCCGCTGATTCGGTGATAGTGCGAGTGCCACAGGTAATGACCGCCCCCCGAGCCACGGTGGTTGACGGCTGGTCGGCAAACCAATCGGGGAACACGCTGCGCGCCACGGCACCAAACAAGACGACTCGTCCTCGGTTGGTGTTGAGGTGCCACAGCACTTTGTCACGGACCACGGAAGGCGACTCCGGCGGCACGCCGCCCCAGACCAACAATCCGTATCTGGCGAGCACCTCTTTTCGCGCGTCACTCCGGATGAGATCAATGCTGTTACCAAAGGGAGTCGGGACGAGGGCGAAGTCTTCCCCCATGCTCTTTTCATAAACCATCTCTGATTGCAGATAGTGCGGATAGAACCAATCCACGAGCCCATGCATCTGGTAATCCCCCAGCGCATACGGGGCGTCTCCGACGATCTTGAAGTCAATGCCGCCGTTTCGTTGGATTTCCGGTGGCCGCCAGGCATTGGCGAATTCGCTGAGGATAGCCATCGGCGTCTGGACGGGGCCGGTCGGACCGAAGCTGGAGATGATCCCCGCTGCCTTGGCCGTGAATGCGCCCAAGGGAGAAGGGATTTTTTGAGTTGGCGACACTTTGATAAACTCGCCTGTCTCCCACTGAAAGAAGCGGACACCGTTCAGCCAGGACAAATAGAGTATCTGCCGGTTGAGAGCATAACTTTTCCCATAATTTGGGCCCAATCTGAAGGGCGGTATGATGTAGTGGGCCGGCTCCCGGTTCGACACAACGGCCTCGGCGTTCTTCAACTCGAGGTTGAGTTGACCTGAAAACTGGACGCCAAAGGGATGGGGATACTGCCGGGAGGCAGATCGTCCGGCCACCAGATTAAGGACGATACTCTCGCGGCTCCGATAGAACAGTTGGTTGGCGCTCATGCTCATGGCGCGTTGCTGCGCCACGTAATGAATGCCCCAGCCGCTATTGTGTTCCTGCATCATATACGGAACTGACGATCGTTTGAGATTGGACTCGATGAAGTCGAAATACGCCGAGGGAAACACCTTTGCCCCAGGCCCTGCCGGAAGCCGACCGTAGTAATCGCTGAAGAATCGGGCGAAACCTTCATCGATCTCGGCAACCTGGCCGCCGCCAAAGATGAGATTGCGATGCGGTTTGAGGAAGGACTCAATCTTCGCCAGGTCATGGGCCACGGCTCGTTCGCCATTTTCTTCGACCCGGTTGATCTTTCCGATCCCTGCGAATTGAATCACAGGGATCATGGGCGCATCCAGAATGGCATCTGTGTTGGCTCTCGGCGGCGTTTCATCGAAGGAACGATCCGCAAGCGTATAGAACGTGTAAGGGATCCTCAGCGAGTGTCGGTGGGCCGGATAATTGGACGGGTATTTGGTAAGCAACCGAGTCTGGTCGCCAAAAAAGGACCACTTGAACTGTGGAGCGCCGGACCACGCGTTTTCAGGATCGTCATCCACATCGATGCGAGAGGACAACACTGGAATTCCGTCGCCCCCCGTTTGGCTGGGCGCAGATTCAGCTTGGCCGGCACTGATGGAAATTCCATGAAACCACAGCCCTGCGCCCATCGCGCTGGACACTTTGATGAAATCGCGTCTGGGTATTCTACTCATGATTTTCAATTGAAAAGAAATAGGTTTTGCAAGTCCGTGTGTTTAAGCCGAGGTCCGATCGGGAATGAGGGGGTGCGAAAGCAAGATTAGTTTCATGATGAGAGCGAACGACAAGGGGGTCATTTTTTGGCATTCGCCTTCCGTTTGGGTGCCTCTTCGCGCGGATAGCGCACGACTTCGACGTCGTTCTTTTGTGCCGCACCAGGCGTGCTGCGGCCATCAGTGATTAGTTTCTCCAGCAGCGCCTTCATCTCGGCGACTTTCTCCGGCATCTCGGCGGCAAGGTTTTTAGTTTCGCCGAGGTCGTCGGCGAGGTTGTAGAGCTGGACGGGCGGGCGGTCCTTGGTTTTCGATTGCGTGTCGGCTCCCATGATGAGCTTCCACGGTCCATGCCGCAGGGATGGTGTTCCGGTGGCGCAGATGGCTTGTTCGCGGATGGGCTTGTCCTCGCCTCGCAGGAGCGGCAGGAGGCTGAAACTGTCTTCGCCGGCGTTGTCGGGAAGTTTGGCGCCGACGACATCGGCGAAGGTGCGGATCAGGTCGGCCTGATGGACGAGCTGACCGCAGACGCCGCCCGGTTTCACCACCTCCGGCCAGCGGATGATGAACGGCACGCGGTGACCGCCCTCGTGAACACTGGCCTTGTAGCCGCGCAATGGCCCGGCAGGGAAATGGCCCTTCGCCTCCAGTTTCTTGATGGGGTGGCCGTCTTCCTGAGAATCCCTGGGATTCTCGCTCACGCCGGTGCCGACATAGCTTGCCGGACCATTGTCGCTGCTGAGAATGACCATCGTGTTGCGGGTGGCTCCGGTGTCCTCAAGCGCTGCCATGACTTCGCCAACAACCGCGTCGGTCTGCATGACAAAGTCGGCGTAGTCGCCCAAGCCGCTTTTGCCTTTCCATTCCTTTGTCGGGGCAAGCGGGGTGTGCGGCGAGTTCAGCGCGAGGTAGAGCAGGAACGGCTGGTTCTTGTGGGCTTTGATCCACTCGACGGATTTCGCCGCGAACGCGGGGAGCGCCTGCACGGATTCGAAGCCCGGTGCGCCGGGGCCTTCTCTGGTTAAGCGACGCTTGCCGGACATCATCAGCGGATTTTTCCGGTCGCCGGAGAGGATCAGGAAGTTTTTCACCGCAGTGGGAGCTTCGGTGAAACGGTCATTTTCGATCAACGCGTAAGGCGGCATGTCGAGCGACGCGCTGATGCCAAAGTAGTAGTCGAAGCCATGGGTCGTGGGTCCGTTCTGGATCGTCCCTTCTGTCAAAGGCTGCGGCATCGTCATGCCCAGGTGCCACTTGCCGACGCACGCGGTCGCGTAACCGTACTGTTTGAGCAAACCGGCAATGGTAAGCCGCCCTGGCGAAATCAGCGGCGGACTCATCCCGCTCAAGACGGATGTTTGCAAACGCGTGCGCCAGTGGTAGCGCCCTGTGAGCAGCGTGTAGCGCGATGGCGTGCAGACACCCGAGGACGAGTGCCCATCCGTAAAGCGCATGCCCTGCGCAGCGAGGTTGTCGATGTGCGGCGTGGGAATCTTGCCGCGCTCGGGGTTGTTGCACTGCACATCGCCGTAGCCGAGGTCGTCGGCGAGGATGACGAGGATGTTAGGTCTTAGCAGAGCCTCGGCGGCGGAGATCGCGGCCAGCGGCTCGAGCAGCAGGGCGGCGAAGATAGTGAGAGTGGGTGTCATGGATTGGGTCCTGGCATGTTTGAGTCGGTTATTGCGAATGGGTGAAGATGAGTTTTCCGGGTGGAAGAGAGCCGTTTGCGGGAGCGGGCTGTGAACTAACGGATTCAACAGCACCGGCATCCCGCAACCAGTCCGGACGGAATCTCTCGCCGCTGCTGTGCATAGTGCCTGCGAGGCCGTGAGGGAGAGGTCGCTCTTCTTCCGTGGGATTGAAGAAGACTTGGTAACTGCCGCTGCCATCTTTGACGGTAAAGCCGAGGACTCCTGCTACGCTTTCGATGCGTTGTACCGCTGCGGGAGCAGATGCGTCGGGGCGGATCTCCACCAGATAGAATTTCTTGGTGCCTTTGGGATAGGGGCTTTTGGCTCCAAGCTGTGCGAACTCATCCACGAGCTGGATAATGCAGGATTTCTTCGCGGTGCTGGCATTGTATCCGCCAGCCATGACATCGGTATATTCAGGAACGAAGGAAGCAAAGTCATGGGCATGGAACTGGACACGCAGCTTGCCATAAGAGAAGAGGCTGCCGCCCAGGTCCTTGATCTCTTTCCGTTGCCCCCAGTGGCTTCGTCCACTCACCAGATAGAGCCGACCAATGATCCCGGCTGCGGACAAATCGGTCCCCGCCTCCACAGTGACCAAGCCCACCATACGATCGGGGGTGAACAACCAGACCTGACGCTGAATCCAGTCGGTGGCGGCTTTGCGGTATTGGCCCAACTGTGAAACAGCACCGAGTGCCGCTGCCTTATCACTCACGGCACATGTGGTGACGGACTCCGTGTTGGCCAGGGTGATGCGTCCGCGATGTTCCGAATTTTGATCAGGCGCGGTGTCGGGGCGAATCTCCATGCCGACGTCCTGAAGTGCGGAATCGAGCTGCCAGAGACCGGCTTCACCGGTCTCCACCACGCAGCCTACATAGCTCGATTTGCCCCGGTTTTCGAGGGTTTGCCGGGTTGTGCCGACGTAGGACCAGGTGCCATACCGGGCGCGAGGCCCCTCGACATTCTGATCGTAGGTGACGTAGTTGTCAGGCCACGGTGCGGCGGTGCGTTTCGGGTTCCAGAAGGCCGCTTGCCAGAGATCGCCGTCGAAACCGAGGTTAGCCACGCGCTGATTGTGGGCGCAGTTGTGCAGTTCAGAGAGGATCGCAGCAGCAGCGGCCCCGTTGTAGGTGTTCCAGTAGTGATGCCAACTGGGAGCGCTGGAGTATTCCATCACGCCACTGGGGGACACACTGAGAGGGTAATACCATCGCATCTTCTTCACCATTTCCAGTAGCTTGGGATCATCCGTGAGCTGAGCCGTGCGAAAGATGGCCCTCACCGAAATGCCATGATAGGAGGCGCACTCATTCTGTTTGCCGTAGTAGTGGGTGGCTCCATCGGGAAGCACTTGCTTCTCCACATAGCTTAGCGCCTGCTGCAATGCTTTCGAGTAGGCTGGATTCGGGAACAGGCGGTTGGCTATGGCAATTGCCTGAATGAAATTCACGTCGGCATTGAGAGCGATCGGCACGGCGAGACTCGGGCGGCTCCATTCAGGGCGTTTGGAAATGCTATCGGTGGCGATGTTGCGGATGCCCTGGTCCATCGCACCCCGAAGTGCCAGAGGGAGAATCTCGGGACGGCAAGTGGTCAGTATCAGCCAAGCATCCGCCAGCGGGGCGCAACAACCGAAGTCGCCCAGAACCGGACCTCCAATTGATGCACGTTCGGCAAAAAAGGCCACCCTTCGGAGAATGGGAACGACCAGTTCAGGTTTTCCGGCCATGGGGCTTTGCGGGTGGCAGAAGGCCTGGGTGAGTTCAAGCAGTTCCTCGGCAACAACGGGGAAAGTCCATCCTTCTGTGATGCGAAACTCGCTGCGGACCTGCGCGTTCTGCGGATCCTCGGGGAAGCGGCGGTCTGGCTTTAGCACTTTGTGTTCGAGATCATTGAAGAAACGCTTCACCACCGGATTGTTCTCGTAAAACGGGATCGGCGGCAGGAGATCAGAGGGAGGAGGAGTTTGCGTTTCCTCCCACTTGCTGGTTTTCCAAGCCCTCAGATTCTCCCGGCTTTCCTTGATCCATGCGGCGCGTCCGCACTTCTCAGCCCGTTCAGTTTCCTCCTCCAGCCAAGCTCTCACGCTGGCCAAGCGAGCTGTATGTTCCGGAAGTTCAGCTGCCACGGTGGCAGGCCACAGCATCGTCCCAACATAAGTCAGGGCGGTGAGGAGGGTGAGTTTCATGGTTTTAGAGAGAAAGTATGTTGGTGATTAATGGCTGCGGCCGCGTGCGAGGTCCGCCTTCAGCGAAGCGAAGAGTTCCTTCGCTTTGTCGGGCTCTTGTGCAAAGACATTCGTGACCTCACCGGGATCGGTGCGGAGGTTGTAGAGTTGGAACTTGTCATTGGGGCTTTTGCCTTGGGTCTCGATGATGTGGTCCGGGGTGATGGTGCCGTCCTGCACGGCATAGACGCCTGAGGGCAGGATGAGCTTCCAATCGCCGGCGCGGATGGCGAGCGTGTAGGAGCCGTAGTTCACATGCACCATGCCGGTGCGGATGGGTTGCGTGGGTTTCTCGCCGCGTAACAGCGGTGAGATGTCGAAACTATCCTCGCCGGCATCGGCTGGAAGTTTTTCCCCCAGGAGCGAAGCGAAAGTGGCCATCATGTCGGTAAAACAGATTAATTCGCCGCACGAACTGGCTGCTTGGATTTTGCCCGGCCAACTCGCGATAAAGGGCATGCGATGTCCGGCATCGGTGAGCGCGCCTTTCATCCCGTTCCATGGCCCAGCGGCACGGTGACCGAACTTCTCGATGTCTTGCGCATACCAGACGGGGCCGTTATCGCTGGAGAAAAAGACGAGCGTGTTGTCCCGCAGCTTCAGTTTGTCCAAAGTCGTCATCACCTGGCCGATCATCGCGTCCACGTTCATCACATAGTCGCCGTATTGACCCGCTCCGCTCTTGCCTTTGAACTCGTTCGCCGTCGCCCAAGGCGCATGCGGCGCGGGAATAGCGTAGTAGAGGAAGAAGGGTGCTTTGTCGGCGTTGGTCGACTGTTTGGTCAGCCAGGCGTCGGCTTTGCCTGCGATGGTGGAAAGGTAGCCTTCGAACTTCCAACCCGGTGCCGCCAAACCCTTGCGCCAATGCGCGCCTTGCGTCTCGGGGTTAGTCACGCCTTCGCCGGGGTGATCCGTGATCGTCTCCGTTGGGGCGACGATGAAACGTTTATTTTCAATGAAAGCATAGGGGGCCTGTTCCGGCGCATCGAAGCCGAAGTAGTAATCGAAACCAAAATCTACCGGCGTCATTTTAAGCGTACCATCGGTCTCGGCCTTCGTCGACATGCCCTGATGCCATTTGCCTACGCAGCCGGTCGTATAGCCCTGGTGTTTCATCAACGTCGCGAGATTCAGCCGTCCCGGCTCGTGTTGAAGCTGAGGCTGCGGAAAATGTTTCTTTTCCAGCGCGCTTAAGTCGGTCTTACGGGTTTGCTTCACCGACGTCGCATTCCAGTTACGATACGGCATCCGCCCCGAGAGCAGGCTATATCGGCTTGGCACGCAAATGGAGGCACCCGCATGCGCATTCGTGAACTTCATCCCTTCCGCCGCCAGCTTGTCGATATTTGGCGTCGCAATCTTCGACTGTGGATTGAAGCACTGCGGATCGCCCCAGCCCATGTCATCGACGAGGATGATGAGGATATTGGGCTTTGAAGCAGCGTCCGCGATGGATGCGGTCCATAAAAGGCAGAGTGATGTGATGAGTATGAAGAGGGATGTTTTCATAGAGTTGTTCTTGCTAATGTTGCCACGCGTCACTGCAAAGGCGTGACGCCCTTTGCTTTCTACTCTTGTTCGTAAATGACGGGCTACTTCACAGCTCCGGAAGAGGGTGCGTCGGACTTCGTGGGAATGGCCGCGTCCGCACGGCGCTTCTTTCCCTCCTTCTTCTTGCCCTTCTTACCCTCGCCAGCCTTGCCGTCCTTGGCGGGATGCTCAGCGAGCACGGCTTGCAGTTTGGCCCGGGAGGCGATCGCCCCCGCGTCCTTCGTGTCGGCAGCGACGAGTATTTCCTCCCAGGGGGCGTTCTGGAGATCGAAGAGTTTGCCTTGGTTCGTGAGTTTGTAGCGGGCGTCGCGGACGTAGGATTGCCCCCCTAGCTCGACGTAGCACCACTCGCGCGGGTTACCCTTTTCGCCTTTGATTTGGGCCGCGAAACTTTGGCTGTCGAGGGTCACTCCCGCGGGCAGAGCCGCGCCGCCGAGTTGCGCGAAGGTGGAAAAGAAATCGCTGAAGTCGATGAGATCATGGTTCGCCGCGCCGGCGGGCGTGGTGCCGGGGCAGTTGACGATGAGCGGTACGCGGCTGCCGCCTTCGAGCATGCTGGCTTTCATGCCGCTGACCTGTTTGCCATCGACAGTCGCCTTCCCGGCACCGAAGCGCGCCGTGCCGTTGTCGCCAGTGAAGATGACGATGGTTTTTTCACGCAGCTTTTGTTTGTCCAGCTCGGCCATCAGTTTGCCGACGAGCTTGTCCATGTATTCGATGTTATCGGCGTAGAGCTGATCCGGGGACGCACCTGGTATGCTGTCGGGGGTGCGGAGAATGGGCCCGTGGATGCTCGACATCGGATAGTAGAGGAAGAAGGGCTTGTCCTTGTGCCGCGTGATGAAATCGACGGCGAAGTTGTGCAACAGGTTAGGCATGTATTCGGTGTCGGTCATCTCCTTGCTCTGGCCGTTGACGTTGTAGCCCTTAGTTTGCGATGCCCAGTAGTGGCCGCTGCCTTTGTAGACGATGTGTTCATCAAAGCCCCACTCGCGCGGCCCGAGGCAGACCTGTCCCCACTTGCCTGCGCTCGCGGTGACGTAACCGGCTTTCTTCATGACCGTGGGGATCATCACCTCACGATCCGGGGCGACGGCATTGGCGCTGCCGTTGCTGTTGAGTCCGGTGCGGAAGGGATAACGACCTGTGAGCGTCTCGCACCGAGATGGGCCGCACAGCGGCGACGCATAGCAATACTGGAAGCGTGTGCCTCCCTGCGCCAAGGTGTCGAGGTTCGGCGTCTTGAACGGCCCGCCGTAACAGTGGATGTCGCCGATGCCGACGTCGTCGGACATGATAAGAATGATGTTGGGTTGCGTTGCTTCGACGGCGGTGAGTTGGCCGCTAAGAACGTAAAGCAGCGTGTGGAGGAGGATGGCGATTGGATGTTTCATGGGTTAGTGGTGTTGGTAGAGAGATGTTGTTTTGATAAAGTCGGCTTACTTGTCCTTGTCGTCGGTCTTGGCGTATTCCTTTGGCAACGTGCCCACCCAGGCTTCCAACTTGGCGCTCAGTCGCTTGACCACTTCGGGGTGCTGCGCGACGAGGTTTTTTGTCTCGGCGGGATCTGCGGTCAGGTCAAAGAGTTCCAATTCGCCGCCGTTCTTGCGCGTGGGACGGGCCAGTTTCCATTGGCCGTCGCGGACATAGGAATCGCTGCCGGTCGCACTGGTTTTCCAGAACAGGGGCTTGGTGCGAACGTGCGGGCCTTTGCCGAACCAAGCGGCGGACACGTCTTCGCCGTCGAAATCGGCTGCATTGATTTTAACGCCGGTGATGCCGCAGAGCGTCGGCAACCAATCGGCACCGCTGATGACCGATGTGGTGTCGATTTGATTCGCGGGCACGTGGCCTGGCCAGCTTACGATCCACGGAACGTCCAGGCCACCTTCCCAGTTCGTGTGCTTGCCGCCGCGTTGCGGGCCGTTGCTGCCCATCTGATTGAAGCGGAGTCCGCCACCCCCGGCCTTGGTCATGTCGGCGCCTTGATCGCTGTTGAAGACCACGATCGTATTTTCGCGCAGGCCTAGCTGATCCAGTCGTTTCAAGATGCGACCCACGGCGTCGTCGAGCGATTCAATGTCGGCAAGGTAGCGGCGCATCCCGTCGTCGACGTCTCCGCCGGCTTTGCGCACGTCGGCGAACTTCGCGAGCATCTGAGGGGGGAAATCGCTCTCTTTAACCTTAAGTCCGCTCCAGCGTTTTACCAGCGCTTCGGTGGGATTCACGGGGTTGTGCGGAATGTGGCCCCATACGTTCACGTAAAAAGGGCGGCCCTTATGCTGTTCGATGAACTGGATGGCCTCGTCGTAGATGTGCGCGTCGCGCCCGCGTTCATCGGGAGCCTTCTTTTTCTTTCCGCCTTCCTCTTCGCCTGCGCCGACGGTATCGATGCCGTAGGTGCCGTTCTTCTGCTCGGGACCGATATGCCATTTGCCGAAGTGCCCCGTTGCGTAGCCCTGCTTCTTTAGGAGTTCGGTGACGGTGACGTGATTGGCAAAGCCGCCGTTCGCCGGATAGGTCGGATACGACGCCGGCCACTTGCTCGTCATCAGCCCTGTGCGCGATGGGCAGCAGGTGCAGCCCGTGGCGTGGTATTGCAAGAAACGGGTCCCGTCGCGAGCGATCGAATCGATGTTCGGCGTCCGTGCATAGGGATGCCCGTAGCAATGCAGGTCGCCGCGGCCTAAGTCATCGGCCAGTAGGAAGACGATGTTAGGGAGGGCAGGGGGCTGCGCGGCGAAACACTGAAGACACGGAAAACACAGAAAAAGTAGGGGGAGGAGTAGTTTCATGGTTCGGTTCCAGGGAGGTCACTTGCGGACTTCTGTGGCGGGCACGGCACGCACCTGCACGTCCTTGAACAGTTCGTTGTCGGCGACTTTCTTTGCACGCGTATCTTTGCTGTTCGTCCAGATCGGCTCGGTGCTGCCGTCGGCGTGGCGGAGGCGGAGGTTGTCGAGGTAGACGGTATAGGTGCCGGGCTGGCCGCCGGTAAAGACGATGCCGTGACGACCCAGTGGTCCGGGTGCCGAGCTGCATAGGCCAACAATACGGTGCTCCCAGGTGGCAGCAGAATTCTGCATTCCAGGCCCGTTGATTTGCTCCCGACCGAATTGGTCGATGCCCTCGCCGCGCTTGAAGATGAGTTGTTCCGCCTTCTTCTCGTTGCCGCTGAAAGGCGAGTAAAACGGCTGGCGCTTCGGATGGCCGGGCGCGAAAGCGATGTCGAACTCGACCCAGTCGGTGGCAAATTGCGAGCCGCCCCAGCTCGCGATGGGGACGATGAGTTTGTCCTTTGGTTTAGCCGTTGCGGTGATGGTGACGGTGACCGCAAGCACTTCGCCCTCGGGTGCGGGCTGGACGTTAAACTTCGCCGGCGGGGTCTGATGCGTGAGGGCGGCTCCGATTGAGTCGGCCCAGGTGGTCAACTTCGCGGTGAGCGATTTCACCACTTCGGGATGCTCGTCGGCGACGTTCTTCGTTTCGCTGATGTCGGCGCTGATATCGTAGAGCTCATTATGGTCGAAGAAGCGATGCATCCGCCAATCGGCGGTGCGGATGGCGTCTTCGTTGCGCCACGCCCAGTAGTAGCTTTCGACGGGACTTACGGTGTTATCGCGCAATGAGGGCCAGATATTTTTGCCGTCCAACGGACGCGTCTCTGGCATTTTTAGGTCCGCCATCGACATCAAGGTCGGGAACATGTCGAGTGCGCCGCAGAGTCCGTCCCACGTGCGGCTCGTGGCCTTGCCGTTTGGCCAATGAATCACCGTGGGCAGATGCGTGCCGCCTTCAAAGACCGAGTGCTTGCCGCCGCGGAACGGCAGGTTGCTGCCGTCCTGCGTAGCGCCGTTGTCGCTGGTGAAGACGACGATTGTATTGTCGCGTAGACCGAGCCGGTCGAGTTCGTTGAGAATGGCACCCACGTTCTTGTCCAACGCCTGCACCATCGCGGCGTAGGTGCGTTTCGTCTTGTCCGTGACTTTGGGGTCGACGCCCTTGAGGTCAGCTTCTTTCGCCTGCAAAGGAGCATGCACGATATGAAAGGGCACGTAGCAGAAGAACGGTTTCTCTTTGTTGTCCCGAATGAACTCCATCGCGTGCTGGACGATGAAATCCTCTGTGTAGCCTGCGTCCTGCGGGCGATACTCGCGGTTGTGCCACCAACTCACTGGCCCCTTGCCGCCTGAGTTACGTCGTGTGAAATAATCTGCGCCGCCCCCGTAATAAACCCACGCCTCATCGAAGCCGTGTTCGTTCGCGCCGAGGCCGGACTTGAGCGATTTGTTCGGCATCGCCTTGAAGGCTTCGGCATGAGCCGCACGAAACTCAGCCGTGTCGGGGTCTTCGCCGTTATGCCATTTGCCAAAGACACCGGTGCGATAGCCGTGCGCCTTGAAGCCTTCGGCGATCGTCGTCTCGGCTTTCTCTAATTCCCCGCCCGTTTCCGGTCCGGTGCCGACGCGGAAAGGGTGCCGGCCCGTCAGCAGCATCGCACGCGTCGGTGAGCACACGCACCAGCCCATGAAGTTGCGAAGCTCGACGCCTTGCTTGAAGAGCCGGTCAATATTCGGCGTCGGAATGCTGCCACCGGGATGCGTACTGATGTCGCTCCAGCCGAGGTCATCGGCGAGGAGATAGACGATGTTCGGTTTGGCGGGGTCCGCGGCGGATAAAGCGGACAGTGAAGCCAACAGAGAGGCGACGAGTTTGATCGGGAATTTCATTTGAGATTATTTTCAGTTTTCATGACCGCAGCGGGGTGGTAGGCAGCGTATATATTCATTTTGCGGCCTTCTTTTTCGCCTTGGGCTGACCGCTGGTTTCGGCCTTGCCAGCGACGGAACTGGCATCGGCGAAGATTGGGCGGGCACGGACGGATTCGAGGTGCGGTGACTTCACGCGAATCAGCCATTCGACGAGCAGACCTTTCATGCGCGTGACTTCGGTGCGGGATTGCTCGCGCTGGGGGTTTTTGCCGATGAGATTATTCAATTCCTGCGAATCGGTCTGCAGGTCGTAGAGCGCGTCGAGCGAGGGTGCGTTGGCGGCGCGACCATAGAGGAGTTTCCAACGCCCGTCACAGACCATGAAGCCTGGTATGCGCGTGGCGGGCCATTCGGAGACGGCGACGCGGTTCGTCCCTGGGTCGATTCCGTCGATGAGGGGACGTAGGCTACGGCCTTCGGATTCGTTGCCGGTTTTCCCGCAGTAGTCGAGAATGGTCGGAAACAGATCGATATGCGATGCAGGTGCTTTGATAACCGTCCCAGGCTTGATGGCACCGGGCAGACGCAGCAGTAAAGGTACGTGCACGCTACCTTCGTAGAACACGAATTTTCCGTGCATCCCATGGTCGCCGAGCATTTCGCCATGGTCGCTGGTGAAGATGATCAGAGTGTTGTCTGCGAGGCCGAGATCGTCGACGCGCTGAAGAATCTTGCCGATCCAATCGTCCACCTCCCTGACCATACCGTAATAGATCGAGGTCATCTGCTTGATCAGCTGCGGTTGTCGATAGAGCACACCTTCGCCGGGACGGTCTGCATAGGGTGAGTTAGTCCGAGGGTCGCTTATGCTCGCCGGTGCGGGGATGCCCTGCGGCGGATACATGCTATAATAAGGCTCCGATACAATCATCGGCGGATGCGGCGGGTCGATGGAGATGGTGAGGGTGAAGGGGCCGCCTTTGAGTCGGTCCAGCGCAGCAATCCCTTCCTTGGCGGTATAGGCGGCGTGGCTATGCTCCGCTGGAACTTCCAGTCGGCCGTAGGATTCGGCTTGCGAGCCTTTCGCCGCGTCAGGTTTACCAAAACGTTCGTCGAGTTCGATCGACGTGTAGATTCCATTTGCTTGCAAGAGCTCTCCGGGGCGCAGCGGGCGCGCGGGAACATTTTTTTCGAGGTAGGCGCGAAACGCTTCACTTTCGGATGTCACGGCTTTGGATTTTGGCGGCGCCTTTTTTCCATTGAGCCACGACACCGGTTGCGTGTATTCGAGCGCGAGCGCATAGGGGCTATGATATTTACCATGGTATTCCCCGTGATAACCGCTACGCAGTAGAATCTGGTCGAAAGATGGAAACGGCGGCGCATCGGTCTTATCGACATCCTTGTTGTCGACGACGTGGTTTGACTCGATGCTATGCCCCGTGAGGATTGCCGTTCGCGCGGGCACGCAGACCGGACAAGCCGAATAGAAATTTGTGAACCGCGCACCATCCCGCGCTAATTTGTCGAGGTTTGGCGTCTGGAGTATCCCGTTGCCCGCGCAGCTCATCGCATCCCAGCGCTGTTGATCCGTGATGATGAAGAGAATATTGAGCGGAGGCTTGGGTGCGGGCCGGGTGTCGGCGCTAAGAGCGGCCAGCGGCGCGAGCAGCAGGGCCGCGATGAAGGTGCGTGGTTTCATTAAATAAGGGGGACTATGGGTTATCAAGTAAAGTAACCCCATTCTTTAGCCAAAGTTAGTTTAAAAACGCATCCATTTTAAGTCATTAGTCTCAACGACTCTTGCAGATGGACTTCTTAGTGTAGATTCACGTTTCGGGATGCGAACGTTCCCATCGCCAAAGCAAAGTGATCTCTGCGAGCTACTGCGGTTGGCCCGCCTCAGCGCGCCTGATAGCCCTGCCAGAGCCATTCGAGGGCGGAGGGCAGGAGCTGGGGGCGGGCGTTGCCGATGCCGTGGCCGGAATCCTGGCAGAAGTAATACTGGTAGGGGTAGCCCTTGGCCTTGAGGACCTTGGCCATGCGGTGGTTGGCTTCGACCCAGTCATGCATGCCGTCTTTCATGACGTTGGGGTTGTAGTTATCGCGGTCGCCGACCGCCATGTACAGGCGGATGGGCTTGCGCTCGCTCTGCGGGATGAGGGTGTCGTGGAAATCCCAGGCGCCGCCCGGGGTCTTGGGGTCGAAGGGCCAC
>CAINMU010000036.1 GCA_903850885.1 uncultured Opitutia bacterium
CAGGATTTCAGCGTAAGCTGGGCCATAGGCATCCCCTACTTTCTGCATCAGCGCGAAGGCGTTCTCAAAACCGCCTTCCGTGAAATCGTCGTAAAAAATACCCCCGATGCCGCGCGCCTCACCGCGATGCTTCAGGATAAAATAATCGTCGCACCCTTTCTTGAACTTGAGGTAATTCGAACCCGTCGCCGCTTTCGCGGCCTGATGCCAAGAAATCGCATCTTCGTCGAAACCGTAATAAGGCGAGAGGTCGAAACCGCCGCCGAACCACCAGACCGGATCAGGACCGTCGGTGCAGAAGAAGCGGACGTTCATGTGCGAAGTCGGACAATAAGGATTAAGCGGATGATGAACGACGGAAACACCCATCGCCCGGAAGCCCTTACCGGCGAGATCCGGGCGCGCCAATGTCGCAGAGGGGGGCAAAGCATGCCCACGCACATCGGAAAACGCGACCCCACCTTTCTCCAGCACCGTACCACCAGCGATGACGCGCGTCCGACCACCGCCGCCTTCGGCCCGCTTCCATTCGTCCGTGTGGTATTTTGCTTTCCCGTCGACTTCCTCCATGAGCGCGCAGAGGCGATCTTGCAGCCCTAGCAGGTAATTTCTGACGAGGTCCAGGTTCATGTTTAAGATTTAATCCCGCCTCCCAGCGAAGGTCAATGAAGCCTCCCCGCCCTTCGGATGAATCCACCGCCTCTAATCCCCCCTATGCGGAGACTAAATTAGGTAGTCCTTGAAGGGAACCCTGAATCCCCCACGGTAAGGCCATGGATCCTCTCGACAAGGCCTTGATCGTCGTCTGCCTCTTCGGCGGATTTGCGTTGGCCTTGCCTTGGATGGCATGGGTTCGCCTGAAAAAACTCGAAATAAAACACGGTGGCAAACTCCTCGTCCGCGGCATCACGGGCGCCCAAGCGGCACGGATTATTTTGCTACGCGGTCAGATCGAAGAAGTCGGCGTGGACGAAACTTCGTTCGCCTTCACCGATTTTTATTCAGCTTACGAGCCAGCGATCAAACTCTCTCCGGCTGTCTATCACGGAGGCCGACTCTTTGATGTCGCCCGGGCGGCCCGACTCGCCGGGCATGCCCTGCAACACCGCGACCGCAAGTTGGGCAATCTCGCCGCTTGGGATTCTTTCATGATTCTCTGGGGCAACGCCTGGCCGATTTTATTCGTGATGACCTTGGCCGCCCGCGGCCGATTCCTTTTCGCCATCGCCGGCTTCAGCCTGCTCGCGGGCAGCCTGACCGTCGCGCACCTCCTGAAGCATACCCACATCCAAGATGCCACCCGGCGCGGACGCAAAGAACTGGAGGAAGCCAAACTGCTCGACGGCCATCCTAAGGAAGAAATCGAGGCCGCCTTTCTCGCCGCCCGCATGGATCACCTCGCCCTCCCCTATGCCAAGACCTGGTGGGGCATGTTGTTTAACCAGAAGGGGTGAAAGGCGCCCCGCCCAGGCGGACCGGGCTCATGGAAATGAGCAGGTTTTACGGAACTTCCCCCTGTGCAGCGGAGTTTAATCAGTTATATTAATCTTATCTCCATGCACTCCAACCGGACCTTCATCCTCCTTTGTTTCGCCCTCCTAGTCGGTGCCGGCTTCGTTGTGGCCCGCTTCGTCAGCCCTGAACCCATCGCCCCCAAGGAGCGAAGCCACAAGGCGGGTCCGGCGGCGACGAATCATGTGACCGACCGGCCTTCCCCCGTGCGTAGCGCGTCCGGCCTGCACCTTAATCCCAAAGAAAATATCAAGCCGGAGCTGAGCGCAAATGACCTCGTCAAAGACCTCAGTCCGCAGCAGGCCCTAGAATCAAAGTTCCAAAACTGGCGGAACGACGGCAAAAAACGTATCGAGGAAATGTTTGGCGGTGATCGCGAAAAAATCGGGGCGGCTTTCCGCGGAGCCCTTCAGAACCAAGCATTCAAAGATCTGTTCAGCCGCTCCCATGAACTGGAAACGAAGTGGAAAGAAGCGGGCGACAATGAGAAGGAAGGTATCATGTCCGAACTAAGTGCCATCCGCGAAAAAGGGTTTGGTTTGCTCAAAGCCGAAATGAATAAAGTCGACACCCCTGCCAGCGGTGAAAATGCCGCCGGAATCGTCACCATCGCTCCGCCAGCCGCCTCCCCCGCCGCCGCCCCCGCCGCACCAGGTGCGCCTGCCGCGGAGCCTGCGCCGCCGCCTTTCATTCAGTAAAAATAACTCTTTCCAGCTAGGTTCAAACTTGGGGTGCTGCGATCCACGCCACCAGTTTCTGGCGGAATTCGGTCAAGGTGGCTTGCACACGGCGAAATCCATCATGCTTCTGGCCCGTCGCTTCATCCAGGTATAAATCGCGGCGCACCTCGACCATCAGCGATTGCACGCGATAGTCTTGGCCCATGAAAGCGTGGGGAACAATCGCACCGCTGAAGGGCACATTAAAACCGACCTCGTAACCTTGTTGCCGAAAAAATCCGGACGCGAAATCGCGAAAATCCTGAGAGGTGTGCTTCCCTTCGGTGCCCAGGCCGATTTCGGGAGTGAGGGTCGTGCCTAAGTGCGTGGGCAAGGGGCCAGTTGGATAAGAATGTGCGTCCAAGATGTAACAATGACCCAAGGCGCGGACTCTTTCCGCGACCGCTTGATCAAGCCGGACATGATGCGGCCAATAGTATTGCTGCATCAACGCCTCACGCCGGGCCGGCGAAAGGGTTCGCATGATCTTTTGGGCGCAGGTCCTGACATAAGTCGCGCCCATCCCGATCTGGGCGCAGGGCTCACGCTCGTCATCTGGAAACCGTTCCACATCCACCACCAGCCGGGAGCAAGAGGCCTGGATAATGTGGGAAGCAGGATAGCCCTGCCCGAAAAGTTCATCCGTATACCAATCCGTCAGACGGAGGTGCTCGGCCTTGATTTCAGCCGAATTAATCAAAAAATCGCCTAAAGTCCCTTCCGGGAGGTGAGTGGAGGCATGAGGAATATGCAAAATAAGACTCATTTAAGGGATAAATAGCCCAAAATGCCCTTTAGTCACCCCCTCTGCCTGTCATACAGGGAAATTCGATAAGAATTGCAACTTATGGATAAATGAGGGGTTTTACTTATCCCAACCCACTAACATACGATGAAAATCAAATACTCCCTCCTCCTCGCTCTCCTCGCTACCGCGGGTCTGATCGCTGCTGACGCTCCTAAGCCAGAAGGCAAGCCAGACGCTCCTAAAAAGGGCGACGCTAAGAACAAAGGCCCAACCAAGCCAGAATCCGTCTCGGATGCTGATTGGAAGAAGTTCCAGGACGCCAACAAAGCTGCTCAGTCCGACGCTGCCGTAGTCGCCGCCAAGGCCAAAGCCAAGGATGCCAAGAGCGAAGACGAAAAGAAGGAAGCCGGTAAAGCTGTGATGGAAGCCACCAAGGCTGCCGTCCTCAAGGCCGATGCCTCCCTCGAGTCCGTCTTCAAGGCCCTCGAAGAAGCCCGCGGCAAAGGTAAGAAGAAGAAGTAATCCTCGGATTACCTCTTCCCAACAAGACCCCGGATTTCCGGGGTCTTTTTTTGTGCCGATCGCCCAGCGCCTCCGGCCGAAATAGTTTTTATCTTTTGCAACCTTGGGCACCGGGCGGGGTTTTATACGTGAACCCCAAACTAAAAAATATGAAATTCAAATTCCCCGCCCTCCTCCTCGCCATGCTGCTCGCAGCCGGCGTCGTTCAAGCCGCTAAGCCTGCTAAAGGCGAAAAAGGCAAAAGCGAACAAGGTCCAGCCTCCGTCCCAGGCGTGTCCGAAGACGAGATGAAGAAACTCGGCGATGCCCGTAAGGCCGCCCAGGAAGTCCCTGCCGTGAAGGACGCCAAAGCCGCTGCTGAAGCCGCTCGCGAAAAAGCCAAGGCCGCCGAAGGCGACGCCAAGGAAGCTGCCGTCAAGGCCGCCATGGAAGCTGGTAAGGCTTTCCATGACGCTGAAAAGGCTGCCATCCTGAAGGCTGATCCCTCCCTCGAAGCCGTCCTCGCCAAGGTCGAAGAAGCGATGAAGGCCAAGGGCGAAGGCAAAGAAAAGGGCAAGAAGAAGAAGGCTAAATAAGCTTAGGACCATCGCCCCCAACAAGACCCCGGATTTCCGGGGTCTTTTTTTGAACTTTATCCTAGCGATGGTGTTTAATAATTATCCCTCTTATGAAGACTTCCCTCCTCGCCCTCCTGTTTGCGGCCACGCTGTGCGTCAGCCTGCCAGCTGCCGATAGCGCCGCCACCAAGGCCGCCACCAAAAAGAGCGGTGGTCGATACACTCCCAGCATCCTGCCCGACATCGAAGGCGTGTCCAAAGAAGACATGGTTCGCGTTCGGGCCGCCTTCGTCCAGGCCTATCAAGACCCGGCGATCAAGGCCGCCAAAGAACGCCTCGCCGAATTAAAGGGCAACGCTGAGTTCGCTTCCGCGAGCGAGAAGAAGGATATGCGCAGCGATTTTGAAAACGCCATCGGCGACCTCCATAAAGCCACCAAGGCCGCGCTGACCAAGGCTGATGCCACCCTCTCGCGCGAGCTCATCGAAAAAGTCATGGACGCCATGGAAGCCAAAGGACGCGAGAAGGCGGCCGGCGCCATGAAGAAGGATGCCAAAACTGCGACTCCACTCAAGCCCTTCCCCTTCGGTGACAAGGCCAAGGAAACCCCAAAGCCTGAAGCCAAATAAAAAACGAATAACCCCAGGGGACTTGGGTTTTATTTAATCTATCTTCATCATGAAACAAATCCTCCCCCTCCTCCTCGCCGCTGCCGTCGGTAGTGCCGCTACATTTCTAATCTTACGCCCCAAAGCCCCTGCACCCGTGGCTGAAAAAGTCGCCGCCGTAGCCGAACCAGCCTCCGTTGGAAATTCGCCTTTCGGCAAGACGGCCAAAACTGAAGAAAATTCCGGAACTGAAAAAACAAAAGGTAATCGTTTCCCAAGCCAAACCCGTAGCATGCTCGCTGATGTCGAGGGCGTCTCCGCCGAAGACATGGCCAAGATCCGGGTCGCCTTTATGCGAACGTTCAGCACCTCGGAGGAAGTCAAAGCGGCCCGCGCCCACTTGATGGAACTCGGCAAACAAGCCGAATTCGCCTCGGACCAAGAGAAGAAAGACATGAAAGCGGATTTCGACGAGGCGACCGAAGCCATGCGTAAAACTTTGCGTGCCGCGATCATGGAAAACGACCCATCGCTCTCTGCTGAGACCATTGATACCGTCATCGAAGCGATGGAACAACGCCGGCGCCAACAGTTCTCTGGCCAGAAGAAGAAGTGATTGAGATGGGGTGGGCTAGAGTCAGGTTTCGATACCTTGGAACAGAATCAGGGACAGACGCAGGAGATTTTCCGAACCCGTACCTGGGACCTGACAGCTGAGACCTGGGACCTGAACAAGCACAGGCCGGTTGACAAGGAATGCAATGGGTAGGGGCGCGACTGCGTCGCGTCCGTTCGCAGCAGGGCCTGTTGCGACGGGCAAGCTTAGCAGATTTCAGGGCAAACGGCCGCCCACGGACGCCCCTACCTTTAGATACAACTTGGGCAGCACGCGGTGCTGCCCCTACCTCGAGACAAGGGTCAGGGACAGCCGCAGGAAACTTTCCGAACTCGTACCTGGAGATCTAGCCCACCTGTATCTCGCCCCTAACTTTTGCACTTTAAGCCCGACTCCTACCATTTTCCTGCTGGAACTTAACCCCCATAGTCGCATCTAATACCTTATGTCCCCCCGCGTCCTATTCGCCCTCGGCTTAACCTTTGTTTCTGCCATTTCAGGCCAAGCGCAAACGTCCTCGACCGTCTTCGTCGAAGCTGAATCTCTCGCCCAATGGGGTGGCTGGAAACTCGATACGGCCTTCACCAATATCGTGGGCTCCCCTTACCTTTTAGCCCACGGCCTCGGCAAACCCGTGACCGATGCGACTGGAGTCGTCAAAGTAGTCGAAGCGGGCGAGTATCGCGTCTGGGCCCGGACCAAGGACTGGGTCGCGCACTGGAAGGCCCCTGGCCAACCCGGACGTTTCCAAATCGTCGTCAACGGGCAGCCGCTCGAGACCGAGTTCGGCACCGAAGGAGCGGAATGGCATTGGCAAGCGGGCGGAAAAATCTCCCTCCACGCCGGCGATAATAATATCACCCTGCATGACCTCACGGGCTTCGATGGCCGCGTCGATGCGATCATCTTCAGCAAGGACAAGAATTTTACCCCGCCCGAAGGCTCCGCCCTCATCACTTTCCGCCAACAACAACTTAACCCCAACGGACCCGAAGATGCGGGCGACTTCGATCTCGTGGTCGTCGGCGGCGGTTACGGCGGAATGGGCGCGGCCCTTTCCGCTGCCCGGCAATCGCTGAAAGTGGCTTTCATCCAAGACCGTTTTGTACTGGGCGGTAACGGTAGCTCCGAAATCGGCGTCTGGGCGATGGGCGGTACGACGCGCGGCAAATTCCCTCACCTCGGCGAGATCATCGAGGAAATCGGCGACCGCGCGGTGGACAGCCCAGGCCGGGTCGACAGCTTTGGAGATGAACTCAAAGAAAAAGTCGTCCGGAACGAAAAAGGGATTTCACTTTTCCTCGGCCACTACGCCACCGGCGTGGAAATGACCGGCAATCGCATCTCCGCCGTCACGGCGATCGACGTCAAAACCGGCCGCCAACGCAGCTTCCACGCGAAGTTTGTGGCCGATACCACGGGCCACGGCTGGATCGGCGCCTATGCCGGCGCCGACTACACCCAAGAAAAAGCGGGTCGCATGGGGATGTCCAACATGTGGTTCTATCAAGATGAGGCCCAAGCCCAAGACTGGGCACCGACACCTTGGGCCCTGCCGCTCGCGGTCGGCGATTTCCCTCCGCTGCAAAAATCCAAAGCCAAGATCGACGACAAGCCTTTCATGAAGGCGGAATGGTTCTGGGAATCCGGTTTCGACCAAGACCCGGTCAACGGCCTCGAGTATATCCGCGATTGGAACTTTCGAGCGATTTACGGAGCTTTCTCCGCACTTAAAAATGGCGAGAAAAAAGACCAATATGCCAATGCTTCTTTGAAGTGGGCATCCCACGTGGGCGGACCGCGCGAATCACGCCTACTCACCGGCGACATCGTATTAAATAAGAATGATATCGTCACCCGCAAGGAGTTCGCGGACGGCTGTGTGCCCACGACCTGGGACATCGATCTCCACTACCCACGCGAGCAATATGCCGAAAAATTCCCGGAAAACCCTTTCATCTCGCGTGCCGCCTTCGGCTATGTTGGCGCCGACGGCAAACACATCGCCGCAGTCGATCGTCGCAACGGCTACCCGCTCCCCTACCGCCTCTTTTACTCCAAGAATATCAGCAACCTCTTCATGGCGGGCCGTCAAATCAGTGTGACCCACGAAGCCTTGGGCACCGTCCGGGTCATGCGGACCATCGGCATGATGGGCGAAGTCGTCGGTAAGGCCGCCTACCTCGCCGTCCGCGAAAAGACTGACCCACGGGGCGTCTATGCCCATCACCTCCCAGCCCTGCTTAATCTGCTCGAACAACCTGGACGCATGCGGCGCACCTCCCTCGCCGGCGAACTCACGCTCGATACTTCGATCGCCGACTTCAAAGAACTGCCGGTCGGCCGCATGAATGCTGACCTTACCAAAGGCACGCCGACCAAGCTCAGCGACGAAGACCTGAAGGAACTCGCCAAGCTCGGCGGTATCGTACTGGACGACGCTCAGGCGAAATTCGAAGGCACGTGGACCGAAGGTCGTGGCCTCGCCCACCTGGGCAGCGCCTATCACTACGCCAGTAAGGGTGCCAATCGTGCGACCTATGCTTTCGAGATCAAAGAAGGCGGTAAATATGAGCTCCGTGGCTATTGGCAAGGACACGAGAATCGCTCGCCCAATTCCGTGCTCATCATCAACCGCACCGGCGAAAATCCCGTCAGCCTTCGCCTCAACCAAAAGGTCGGTGAAATCGATGTTCCTAATATCCTTGGCAAGTTCGTCTTCACTCCGGGCACTCATTCGCTCGTCCTGACGGGCGAAGGCTCCAGCGGCACCGTGCAAGCTGACGTCTTCCAACTCGTCCGCGCCGAATAGTCGATGCTCTCGCCCCGCGTCAGCGCTTGGCTAGTCAAAGGCTGGCGTCTGACGGCGCTCTTGGTGGCAGCCTTACTACTCCAACGCACGACGCCGACCACGGAAAACGTCCTGACGCGTTTGAGCCTGAGTGAGGTAACGGGCTTTTTCCCGACGGCCAAACGCCTCGTCGAAGGCCCGCAGCAATGCCTCATCGTCCAAGACGAATACGGCAATCGCTTAGGCCGACTGCTGACGACTTCACCCGATGCGGATGCGATCATCGGTTACTCCGGACCTAGTAATGTCTTGGTCGCCCTTGATAATCAGGAAAAGATCGTAGGTACTCGAATCCTCTCGAGTGATGACACGCCCGACCATGTCGATACGTTGCTCGATAACAGGGTGTTTGAACGTAGCCTAAAAGATTGGCAGCCGACGTCGCAACCCGCGCCCAAACTCGAAGGTTACGCCGGCTCGACGCTCACCGCGGCGGCGATCGCGGAATCCATCCAGAAACGCTTATCGGGCAATTACGCTTCGTTACGCTTTTCGACGCCCCTCGCCCTAAAGGAAATCCAAGCCGTGGGCTTCCCTCAGGCCCTCAGCTTCGAAGCCAATACGCCGCGCCTTGGGTGGAATCTTGTCCGTGGCCCGAACCGTGCGCTCTTGGGCTATGTGGTCCGCTCTTCCCCGTCTGGAGATGAGTTTTCAGGCTACGCCGGCCCGACCGAAACCCTGATTGCCATCGAGCCGGACGCGTTGACCCTGCGCAAGATCATCCTCCGGGAAAGTTATGACACCACGCGCTATGTCGACATCGTCAAAGAAGATGAGATTTATCTCAAACAACTGACGAAGTGGAACGTGCGGGAATGGCCGAGTCTCAACTTCGGCAAAGAAAAAATCGAAGGCGTGGCGGGCGCGACGCTTACCAGCTCCGCCATCGCGTTCGGACTCCAACGTCGTTTCGCCGATGATGCTAAACACCTCACGCTCCAAAAGAGTTCCGGGCGAGATTACGCCAAATCCCTCGCGCTCTGGTTTTTCTTGGTCGGCACCCTCGTGATGACGTTCACCCCGCTGCACGGTCGCCCGAAGGTGCGGATCCTCTGGCAAATCCTCCTCGTCAGCGGCCTGGGCCTCTGGCTGGGCCAGTTGCTTTCGCTGGGGATGTTCGCCGGTTGGGCCCGACATGGCCTGCCATGGTCGCAAGGCTCGGGCCTGCTGATATTGGGTGCCATAGCATTACTCGTTCCTTGGACGACCCGGCGGCAGCTCTACTGCCATCAGGCCTGCCCCCATGGGGCCGCCCAAGAGCTTCTGGGGGGCTTCCGGAGGCTGCATTGGCGTCTTCCCGCCTCTTGGCATAGCCTCCTGAGCAAACTGCCCGCCATCAGCCTCGGCGCGGCCTTTCTGGCGGCCCTTTTCTGGCCCCGCTGGAGTCCCAACCCGATCGAGCCCTTCGATGCCTGGATTCTCGGCGCCGCCGTAGCCGTACCCCTCGCGCTGGCGGTCGTCGGGCTCATTGCCTCGATTTTCATCCCCCAAGCTTATTGCAAATACGGGTGCCCGACCGGTGCGCTCCTCAAATTCGTCCGTTCCAATAACCAACTCGAGACTTGGTCGCGACGCGATTACGCGGCGCTCGGTCTGCTCTGCGGCGGCGCTCTGATCGTCTTCGGGCGCCCGCTGTTGACTCCGTCCGCGGCCACGGCCGGCGAAGGCTTACCTATCACCGAAATGCATGGCGGGGCCTTTGGGACGACTTGGACGGTCAAGATACGCGGGACGGGCTTCGCGGCCGAACTCCTCAAGCGCGTTATTGAAAGCGAGGTCAATCGCATCGAGTCCTCCCTTTCGCATTGGCGCAAAACTTCCGTCACCTCGGATTTCAATCAGCTCGAATCCACCCAGCCCATGGGAATCAATCAGGAGTTGGGTAAACTCGTGGCGTTTACGCAGAAACTGAGCAAAGCCACCGACGGCGCCTACGATATCACCATCGCACCCTTGGTCTCGGCCTGGGGCTATGGTCCGGCGGGATCAAACCTACCCACGCCGACCCCGGAAAAAATCAGCGAGCTACGGGGACAAGTCGGGTGGGAAAAACTGACCTTGGATTTGCCGGCTCTGACCTTACGCAAGAGCGACGAAAGACTCTCGCTCGACCTCGGTTCGGTGCTGCAAGGCTATACTGATGATCGTATCGCTGTGCTTTTACATCAACAAGGCCATCACGACTTCCTGATCGAAGTTGGCGGCGAACTTCTGGCCTCCGGCAGTTGGCATGTCGGCATCGAAGATCCCTTCAATCCGCGGGGCCTCTTGGAGAAACTTGTGTTGAAAGACCAAGCCTTATCACCGTCGGGCCTTTATCGGGCCAAACGCTTGGCTGAAGGCAAAAGCATCTCGCACATCATCTCGCCCAAGACCGGTTACCCCGTCGAGCCGACGATTGAAATGTGCTGCGTCTTTCATCGTCATTGCTTGGAAGCGGACGGCTGGGCGACCGCCTTGATGGCGGTAGGTTTCGAAGAGGCCAAAAAGCTGGCCGAGAAAAATCGCTTGAGCGTCATCTTGGTCGCCCCGGATAAAAGCGTCTGGCGATCTTCAGAAATAAAATAAATCGGTCTTAACCAATTTTCCGGCCCCCCGGTTTTCCTTGGAGTTAGTCGGTCCGCCCACGGACGCCACGCAGTGGCGCCCCTACCCTTAAATACAAGGGACAGGGGCAGGAACAGGGTCAGGCGCAGGAAGTTTTCCAATCCCGCCACCTGCCACCCGAAGCTTGTATCTACTTTTGCACTTTTGCACAGGCCGCAGGCCGGTTTGCACCTTTGCAATTAGTGCAGCACGTGGTGCTATCCCTACCCTCGGCCACCCAGCGGCGGCCGGGTAGGGCTGACCACCCTTGGTCAGCCGCGGTTGAGCGAGGGCGCTCAATCCTACCTTTAGATGCAACTAGGGCAGCACGCGGTGCTGACCCTACCTCTTGCAGGCGGATGCGATGTCATCGCATCCCAGCCTAGAGACCCACCCTAAGCTAACCAAAAGGGCGGCCGGAGCCGCCCTTTTTATTGATCTCAATGTCAGGCTTAGACTTTCTTTTGCTTCTGCTTGCGGCGACGGATCGCGGCGGCGGCCAAGGCCAACGCGCCGATCATCAGGCCATAAGTCGAAGGCTCAGGCACCGCGGTCAGGGTCATGTCGCCGCTGAGGGAGTTGTAGGACATCGACCATAGGCTGTTGTGTATCGCCGTGCTATCCGTGGTCGTGAAAGCCGAAGTATCATAGGCGAAGTAATCGGCGATGTTCGTGCTATAACCAGAGTTAAAGGTGATACTGCCGACACTACCGAAGAGGAAGGTTTTGATATCGTCCTTACTCCAGTTGATCGCATCACCCGATACGGTATCGGCGAACAAGTGCAACGAGGTCACATTAATCAAGATCCGTCCGGAGCTATTGCTGATCGCGGAGAGATCAAAATTATTGGTAACAACAATCTTATCCCAGCCCGTGCCAGCAACTCCGGCGGCATTGTGTACCTGCCAGTTCATGGTGGAGCCACTGCTTGCGACCAGATTAGTCATCGTCAAAGTCCCGGGCGAATTGCCAGGCGAAAGCACCGCACCCGTACTAAGGGTGACATTAGCGACGGAACCGCCACCGCCCAAGGTGCCGCCCGTAGCGACGATCACGTTGTTACCCACGTTGGAGTTCACGACCAAGGTGCCGGTATTATTCACGTTCACCGCGACATGGGTGCCATCGCCCAAGGCGGTGTTATGCGTGACGGTAACCAGGCCCGCATTCACGTTGAAGATGCCGGTGAAATCGTTGCGAGCAGCCAAAGTCAACGCACCGGTACCAACTTTATTGAGGGTGGCGGAACCCGCCCCGTTGAAGATCACGGAAGAGTTGAAGGTCGTGGTCGTGGTCGCGCGGAAATCGAGCGAAGCCGTGCTACCGTTAGCAACATGCAAGCGAGCGGAAAGATCGTCGGTATTACCCGCCAACCAGCGTAAGGTCGTGGCGTCTTGCAGCGTGATGTCGTTGGCGGAAACTGCCAACAAGCGCCCCAAGGAGCCGGCGGCAAAGCCCAGGACGCCGGCATTCACATCGACCGTAGCTTCATCCTGGAGCATCGCTCCGGAGCCGGCCATGACCCAAAGACCGGTGCCGTTCTTGACGAGTTTGCTCAACAGATGATCCGTGGCGCTTTCGGTCTCGAAGAGCGAAGGCGCGAAACTGTTCTCGATCGTCGTCGCATCGGTATCGCCGGAGAGCGTCAAAGTACGGTTGAAGCCGGTGGTATTCGCGAAGTCGATGTTCACGGTATTATCGAAGACCAAGGCGCCCGTGCCGCTATTCTTGATTTCGCCGCCGTTATCCGCGATGGTGAGACCACGTTCCGACGTTTCGCCAACGCCCACGTATTCGATTGTTCCGCCTTGGAAGATGAGTTTGTTGGCCGCCCCGTCGACATTACCCATGCGACCGATGCCGCCAGCCTTGAGGAAGTTATCCGTCTGCAAGGTGCCTGAAGCCAAGATCGTGGCACCGGTGTAGGTATTATCACCCGTCAGCGTGAGGACATTGGTAGAGGCTTGAGTCAACGAACCCGAACCGGAGATATTATTATCCAAGGCGTAGGCATCGCTGCGCTTGATCACCAAGCTCGCGTTGTTCAGGTAGACAATTGGCAGGCCGGAAGAGATGTCATTCACCGGACCTAACGTACCCATCGCCGTGTCATTACCGACCTGCAGGACGCCTTCGGTAATGATGACACCGCCGGTGTGCTGATTGTCTCCGGTGAGAATCATCGTACCAAGGCCCTTCTTCTCATACTTGGTTACCAGTTCACCGCCACCAGAGTTGGCGAAATAACCGGAGACGAGAAGCGTCTTGCTGGTGTCGACGGTGATATCGCGGCTTACGCCATTGGTATTCACCAAAGTAGCCGAGATTTCGGAATTATCCGTGACCGAGACATTACCGCCTAACTCGAACGAGGGATTTAAGGATATAGCCTCATTGCGCATCAAGCCACCATTGAAGGTCAGGGCACCCAGGAACATCGTATCATAACTGGCGTCGACGATACCACCGTTGATGGTCATCGGGATACCCGCACCCGTGGCGCCAACCGCATTACCCGTCGTCTGCGTAAAGAGCCCGGCAGCCTGAACAGTGATGCGGGAAGGATTGATCAGGGCATGATATTGAGCCGCCCGTAATGTGCCGTCCGCGACCACAACCGTACCCGTAAAGGTGTCGTTAGAGTAGGTCAGGTCGGTAACCCCGCTGCCGATCTGTTTAAACTCACCGGCGCCCTTGATCTCGTTGAAGAGATTGAAAGGCGAGACCAGCAAATCACTGCGGTTAACGCTGAACGTGGCACCGAGCGAGATGTCAACATACTGGGCGTTACCAATATTGCCGGCGGTTGCGCCAGCCCCCGCCTGCAAGATACCTTGCTTGACGTTGATGGGACCAAAGAAGCCGGAAGTCTGGCTATCACCTGTGAGGATCGTCTTACCGCCGAGTCCATCCTGATTGAAAGTACCGCCGCCGGCCAAGGGGTTCACGAAGATGAGTTCATTCGTGCGGACGACATCGACCGAAGTACCGGACCAGATATCGACGACGCCCAAGCCGAACGAGCCATTTCCGGCGAGTTCGATGATGCCGGCTTGGACTGAAGTAAGGCCGGAATGGATGCTGTCTCCGGTCAAGGTGAGCTTACCTGGGCCAACTTTTGTGACGGCTAAGAGGCTCAGAGGTGTCGCAAGGTTCTGAGCGTTATCCGCAAAGGCGCCCCCGAAGGTGTAGGAATCATCCAGCTGGGTCGCGAGGGCATTACCGAGCGTCAGGGTGATCGCAGCGTTCGCGGAATTGGTCACGAAACCACTGCCAGCCAACTTATAACTCGTCTGGTCAAAGCCATTGAGGTCGTAACCGGCGCCAGCATCCACCGTCAGGAGCGATGAAGCGGAAAGCAGGCTACCGACTCCTTGGCGAAGCAGACCACCCGAGACACGGAGACCGGCTCCGTTCAAGGAGTTGCTGGCAGAGTTAAGGATCAAAGTCCCCTTCCCTGCCTTGACCAAAGCATTGCCGGAAGCGCTGGCTAAGCTGATGACGGCGCCAGAAATCGTCGCGGTGACGGCGGCGCTATCGACGCTGATGGTGCGCGTCGACGAACCCAAGGTCACCGTACCGGTCAGCTTCAGGTTATTCACTTCGTTAGTGCCGCCGAAACTGAAGTCGCCATTGACGGTGACAGGATTGGACAAGACGCGGACCGGAGAATTGCTCAGGATTGAAGTACCGTTCCCGATGATTAAGCTGCCCAAGCCCACCGGACCGGCCGTGATGGTGGAACCGCTCAGCGTTGCGTTGACCCCGAGCAAGAGACTGCCGTTGGCCAAAGTAAAGTCGGAGGTGAAGGTATTAGCGCCGCTCAAGGCCAGAAGACCATTGCCGGTCTTGGTGAGCGACGTCATCGAGCCGTGCTGCGCGATGGTGGCGCTGATATGCAGACCCGTCGGAGCGAGCCCAGCGTTCACCAGGATGCTGGGGTTTGCATCACTGAACTTCAGGACCGTCAAGGTCGCGGAGCCGGCAGTGATAAGCGGCGTCGTTCCAAAACTGTTATTAGTCGCCGTGATCGGCGTTGCCGAACTCAGAATCAAGATGGCCGGATTAACGGTTGGGGTCCCCAAATTGACGGTTGGCGTGGCGGAGCCACCTTCGTTATTAAAGGTTAAACTGACGAGAGTCTGCGTGGGTCCCGAGCTGTAATTAGGGAAAGTCAGCGTACCGCCACCATTGATCGTGATGTTCGATGTGGTTGCGATCTGATTATCGACGGTGGCGCTCATCGTCACCGTAGCATTGGTGATCGTGAGGTCGCCAGGGATGGCCCGGAAGCCAAGAGCTGCGTTAAGGTTCAACGTTCCGCCGTTGGCGAAGGTTCCTCCGGAATAAGTGTTCGAGGCGAACTGCGGGGCCAAAGAGAGCGTCTGCGGCCCGTTCGAGACGACCGAACTCGTGCCGATGATCGCTGGCTGAATCGTGGTCGTATTCTGATTGATATAGAAATAAAGATTACCGCCAGCTGGTCCGGACAAGGTATTGGTGGCATCCGTCGCTGCCAAAGTCGTATTAAAACCGGCATTCTGGATGATACCGACGCCGAGAGCGACCGTTGCGTTCGTCGGGAAGGTGATGGTCTGGGCTGCCGTCGGCGCAAAGCGCCAGGAATAGGCTACCGTAGCCCCAGCGGCGAGCGTACGAGTCGTACCCGCATCATTATAATTACCCGTTGCCACGGTCGTAGATACACTGGCAGCGGCGGCGCTCACATCGGTGCCGGTATAACCGACGGCGGTAAAACCACCGTAATTCGTGCCGAGGTCGCTGATGCCAAAAGTAGAGGCGTAGGTCGCAAAACTCGAGCCGTTGGTGACCGCCCAGCCGCCGATGAGATTATTAGTCAAGACAGGTGCCGCACCGTTAACCTGTGTCAGGAAAATATTGCTATTCGCGCTCAAGCCTTGGCCGCTTAAGGTACTGAAACCCGTCGAGTTATTGGTCGACCAGCCGTTGAAATTAACGCCGCTGTGGTTCGAACTATTCCGAATCAGATTACCAATCGAGAGCTTCACGGTGCTGCCCTCGTTGGCGTAAGGGAGGGTGTTGATGGTATTATTGCCACCGGTGACCGTGACGGCATCAAGGCCGACCACCGTATCGGCAGAACCCGCACCGTTGATGGTGAAGGTACCGCCTTGCAAAGTGACCGCATTAGCCGCCGCCACCCGGGTTGGGGTAAGATTGCCCGAAGGGTTGAGCCCGTAGTTATCCCAATTCAGTGTACCATAATAGAGATTCAACCCAGCCGTGCTGCTAATCGAACCCGAATCTCGCAACTGCAGGATGCCGCCGCGGACGGTTGTCGTACCCGTGTAAGTATTCGCGTTCGTCAAAGTCGCCGTATTCGTGCCAGCGCGGGTGAAGTTAATATTTCCGGAGATAACCCCGCCGAAGGTGGCCGAAGCGACGGCCGTGGAAGTCGTCAGCTCAGCGACAGAAGAGAGATTGCTGTTGGTGATCGTACCACCGGCGCCGGGAAGCGGATTACTTGAGGCCAAGATACCAATCGCCTGGTTGTTACCCAAGAGGTCGATCTTGGCGTTGGTGCCGTTGATATAAACGGGAGCAAGTGCCGGCGCTACCGCCGTCGGAATCACGGCCAGCGTATTGGCCGATCCGGAATTCAGATTCAGCGTTCCACCGTTGATCACGGTTGAAGTCACCGGCGGGACGAACGTCAAGGAAGTCGCCGCCTGGGCCGTAACTCCGGTTCCCGTGCCGCTGAGCTGGAATTGAGTGCCATTCAGAATCGCCAGGATGGTCCGACCGGTCGGAATGCCCGTTCCTGCGACGGTCGAGCCGACCACCAAATCAGCCGTGGAGGTGACCGTGACAACATCGCTACCTAAGGTGGTCGTCGAAGACGGAACGATGAACGATACGTTCGACGAGTAGAGCGCGGCCTGATTCAGATTCAGGATGCCGTCGTCAGCCTTGATCAAGCCGAGCTTACCGCCCAGACCGAGGTTACCGTTAAAGTTGAGCGTCGCCCCGTAAAGGACGTGCAGCACCGGCGTGGCGATACCTCCGGCCGTCAACGTACCGAGATTGAAATCAACCGTGCGTCCGGCTTGGACCAGGAGGGCCGAAGCGCCGGTGAGGTTGGCGGACTGAAGATTGCCGCCGGGGCCGTATAAGCCGAAGACCGCGGAACTGAGGGCGGAGTTGAGCTGCGTATTGGCCGTGAACGTCAGGGTATTCAACGCGACTTCAGCGAAGAGGGACTGGGCCGAAGCCACGCCGGCGTTCTCCATCGCAGCCCAAGTGGTGGGCGTCCAATTAAGTTCGCCGGCTTCGGCGAGGCCTGCGGAATTCGTGCCCAAGGCGCGCCATTTAAGGGTAACGGTATCTTGGACTAAGAAGCCCGTACCATAGCCGGAGACCGCAGCATCAGCCAAAATATCGCCGCGGACGGACATGTTCGAGGATGCGTTGGATCCTCCGCCTTGAAGTGCCGCTTGGGTATAATTAGCATTCGTGATGGTGAGGGTCGCGACCCCATTGGCTGCGGACGAACCCGTCAGGCCGCCGATCACCAGTGAGCCTGTATTCGTACCCGCAACGAGGCTAGGCAAGGCGGTATTGATACCGTTGCCCGTGGCCAAGGTCGTGATGGTAAAGTTAAGCTGACTATTGGCGTTCGCATTTAATTCGATGCGACCGCCGCCGCTTTGGACATTAAGATTGGCCACCGTTTCCGAAGTCGCAACGGACGCATTCCCGGTAACGACCAAGATGCCGCCCTGGAGGTATAGATTACCGACATCGCCGACTCCCCCGAGACCTAAGCGGTTATTCACGTTACCCGATGAATTATCGAGATTGAGACTGCCGTTATTATTGACGGCGAAACTTGCGCGGGCCGAAGTCGTCGCCACGAAAGCTTGGCCCAGTCCGCTATAGGTGATGGCGCCGCCGCTGACGGAAATCAGACCATAGGTGGCATCGCCGTCTTGAGCGCGATCCAAGATCATCGTCCCTGTGCCCACCTTGGTCAAAGCCCAGGATGAGGCGTCATTAAAGCGCATGAACCGACCGGAGAACGTCGTGCTATCATTATTAAAGCCGACCTGCAGAATCGGAGTGTTCGCCGCATTGCTGACGGGGCTGGAGAAAATATCGCCGTTACCGGCGAGCGAACCCCAGGTTGTCGCCAAGTTATTGAGGTCGAAGCGCGTGCCAGCATCCAAAGTGAGGTGAGAGAAGCGAGAGCCGGCATTGACCACGCCGGTCTTGATGCCACCAAACTTGACGTTGAAGTCGCCGGTGAAAGCCGTCTGAGCGCCCAGCTGCAAAACGCCGGTGCCAGTCTTATTGATTCCGCCCGTTGAATTTACGATGCCTTGGATGATGAGGCTGGCCCGGAGGGGTTCGACGTCCGTTACGCCGTTCACGTTGATCGAATCCACTTCAATCGTGTTCAAGGAAGTGCCGAAATCATAACGACCTTCCATCGTGCTGAACGTAGTCACATTGGACGATGTCGCTTTTACCCCCTGGGTACCGATGGTGAGGACCCCCGTCGAGCCGAGTCCCGTGGCGGAAGTCGTGGCGAAAGAGCGGACCAACGGCGTCGTCGTGCCGTTACCGAGATTATTAAAGGTCAAACCTTCCTGGGTATTATCTCCGTAATAATAAAAGATACCGCCGCCGTTGACCGTGACGATGTTGCCCGTGGCCACGACGCCGGCACGAGCCGAGGTGAAGGTGGCATTATTGATGACCAAGCCCTTGGTGATGTCCGTGGCCAACGGAATATTGCCCGTGGCTGCGACCGTCAGCGTACCCTGCTGAATCGTCGTGCCGCCGGTATAGGTATTCGTGGCGGCAAGAGTCATGGGACCGGCACCACTCTTCACCAGACCAATATTACCGGAGATGACCGCATTGACCGTTGGGCCGGCAGAACCTTGCGCATAGACGAAAAGCTCGGACTGATTTGAGGTCAGGAAGCCTTGATCGACCACGCTGCCAATCGTCCAACTATTATTATTGAAGCTCAGGATACCTCCCGAATTGATCGTCAAAGTCGTACTCGGCGCGAGGGTCACCGCGATGCCAGCCACGTTTGAAGTATTTAAACTGTTCACCGTCGTATTCGCCGTGATCGCATGCGTGCCGGTTGCCAGTTTGATATTGGCCGTTGAAGCGGTGGCGTTGGATAACGTGGTGCCCGTGTAGGCCGCGAAGCCGGTCTGACCGAGATACCCCATGCCCAAGGTGGGAGAATAAGTGGCGAATTCGCTCGGGTTACCCGTGTAGTCGAAAATCGCCCAGCCGCCGATGATGCCATTGATCAAACCTGCTCCCACCGAACTCGTGGAGATACCATTAATCTCGGAGGTATAGATTTTCGGGGTCACGGAACCGACCGGTACGGCCTTGAACACGACCGTACCCTGGCCGGCCACACGATTGATGCCGGCCAAGTTCAACGTCGCCGAGATACCAGCAGCAGTAGGTGCTGTGGGCGTGATGAAGGTATTGCCTTCGGCAAAGGTCACCTGCCCTAAGGTCTCGGAAGAATTGGTGTTGGCCCGCGCGAGGAAGTTCAGCGTGGCGCCGCGTAACGTCAGCGGTGCGCTGTCATTGATCCGGTTGTTCAGATTTTGCGTACCGGTATTATCCAGGTTCAACGTGGCGTAACTCAGATCGAGACCCGTCGTGCCGGTGAAGGCCGCGGCACCGGTCAAAGTTGTCGTGTTACCGTTCAACAAAGTGAGTCCGGTGAAATTGCTCGAATTATAAAGGGTGAAGGTACTTAAGCCGGAGCGGGCGAAGTTAATGTTACCCTGGAAGGTCCCCGAGAAGGCAC
>CAINMU010000037.1 GCA_903850885.1 uncultured Opitutia bacterium
ACTTACCCCATTGTCCCGTAGGACAAAGTTAATACCCGATATCCTGCAATTAGACCTCCCTGGCACAAGGACAAATTAAGAATTTCTGGGTTATTCCCCCTAAGTGATTGAATATTAGGCGGATAAAATTGGGTGCAGGGGTAGGATTTGAACCTACGACCTTCAGGTTATGAGCCTGACGAGCTAACCGGGCTGCTCCACCCTGCAATCAGTGGAAGGTGAAGATGAGAGGGCGGAGGGCTGTGCCGCAAGCCATTTTTTTGCTGGCTTTGAATGGCGGGCACAGGGCAGGGATTAGAATGAGATTGAAGCAGTCTCATAGGGGCTAAACATAGGCTCACCCCGCTAGCCGATGAACGAAGACGTACCAACGCCTCCTGCCCCAAGTCCTGCCGATGACGTCAATCCGTTCGTCGTTAGTCCGGAGATTGTCGTAGATGCCTCAATCTCTAAGCGTAAGCGGCCTAATTTCTGGCGCCGGTTGGGCGGTGAGGGCCTGACTATCTCCATTGGTGTCCACGTGGCCCTGGTGTTGATCGCGGCTTACTTCGTGATTTCTACCGTCACGACGAACGCGAAGAAGGAATCCAATGCTTTCGCGACGGGTGCGGGCGGTGGTAGCGGGGGAGAAAAAGCCAAAACTTTCCAGCACAAGATTCAGCCGAAAAACGTGAAGACGCTCTCTAAGAGCACGACCCGCATCACTTCGAAGAGCGCTTCGGCTTCCATCGTCTTGCCGGATATGCCGGCTTCGGCTTCCGCAGCTTCGATGGTTTCCGGCATGATGGCCGGCGGTTCCTCTAAGGGTTTTGGCGGCGGCTCCGGTGGCGGGATCGGCTCCGGTAAGGGGATGGGCGTGGGCGGAGGCAAGAACTTCGTCTCCAAACCGGTCATGGGGGCCAATATCTTTGCACAGAAAATCGCCGTCTACTTCGACTCCTCCGATTCGCTCATCGATTACCTGGACAAGGTGCAGGATGAAATCAAAAAATCCTTTCCGGATGCAGACGTTTTTGTCTACGAACAGCCGGCTATTACGATTCAAGATGGCGATGTTGTCGGTGGCCATGAATTCATGCGGGACAAGAAAAATGTCATCGCCCGTAAAGTTAATACCAATACCAAGCGCCCAGGCGGCGGGGACAAGCCGGTGACGGAACCCAAGCGCCTGTCGGCGGTGGGTAAGAATATTTTTTCCCGATACGACGCTAATTTCCGAGCCGGGAAATTGGGCGCATGGCTGGATATTTTGCGTAAAGAAAAGGCTTATGACGCCTTGGTAGTCTTTACCGATTTCGATGATTATGGCCTGACGCAAATCCGCATCAAGGGCGTCAAAGTCGAGAAGGGCATGAAGCCTTCGCCTTTGGTGGTCTTCTCCGATGATGCTAATTATGGCGTGGGTCGGGGTATCGATAACCGCAAGCCGGATGAAAAAGAATGGGAGAAGGAATGGATCACGACTTTTACGGGAGCCAAGACTGGCGCGACCCCCAAGCTCTATGTTTTTTCGACCAAAAAGAAGCCGGGGGATTTCTTGACGGAATGCGTCAAGGCCTCGGGCGGCGAAGTCGTCATGCTGACCGGCATCGCTACGGGTACGCCTACGGCCGTTCCCGCCAAAGCGGCGGTCGTTCCGGGCATGACAGTCAAGCCCATCCGCTGATTGGATTCTCAGCGTAAGGGGTTTCACTGAGACGAATGCTCGATTTCGTTCTGAGGGATGATTGACGAGACTGTGCCTTGAGGCGGCCAGCAGCTTGTTAGTCTGGTTGCATGTCATCTTCCGCGCCCATGCTGGTATCGCGTCCGCGTGCCCGTTCTTGGCGCAGCTTGTTGATTTCACTGCTGGTGCACGGGTTACTCGTTATCATGGCCTGTTGGATCGTATTTCGGCAGCCTGGAAAAGTGCGGAAGCGGAAGCCGTCGCCGGCGTTTGTCGTGGCGGGCGGGGGCGGTGCGCCAGCCTTTTCTCAGCACGCCGTCCAGCGGCCCCCGCTTAAATTAAAGGCCATCACGCAAAGGATTTCAGTTAAGGATAAGTCTGCGATGGCGATCATGCCCAAGTTGAGCCTGCCCAGTATGCTCGATGGATTAAGCCGGAGCCAAAAACTCGGCCAAGCGGGCGCCGGAACAGGGGCAGGGAAAGGCTTTGGGGGCGGCAAGGGGGTCGGCTCTGGGCTGGGCGCTCAAAACGGGTTTATGGCGAAGCCTGTGATGGGCGCGATGATCAAGGCTCAGCGGGTAGCGGTTTACTTGGATTGCTCTGGCTCGATGAAGCCCTACCTGGAGCGAGTGGCCGGCGAGATTCGAAAGCAATTTCCGGATGCTGATGTCTTTCGATTCGATGGAGCCCGAATCGTGGCCCTCGGTGAAGTCATTGTTTACGGACGGAGCTTTCATGGGGTAGCGCCGCATCTTCGGGAAGGTCCGACCCAGACGGAATTACCGACCTTGACTCCTGCGGGAAAGGCTTTGCAGGCTAAAATAAAGGTGCCGTGTGAAAAGGGCTCGTTGGGCGCATGGCTCGATCGCTTACAAGTCGAACCTTATGACGCCCTCGTGGTGTTTTCAGATTTCCAAGATGGAGTTAGGATTTACCATGAATTGCCTAAGCACGGGTCGAAGCTGATCTACTCGGATAGTTCGTATCATAAGGTCAATGGCCCGCGGCGGCCCTCTTATCGCTGGGAAAAGGCTTGGGTGGATGCGTTTACCCAGGGGGCCCGCGGGGGCTCCCCTCGGTTATACCTGTTTAGTTTGCAACAAGAGCCGCAGGAGATCTTGCGGCGGTGCGTCGAAGCTTCTGGTGGGGCCAGCATCTCGGTGGCTTGGTTGCGTAAGGCCAAGGTGGCGCGTTGAGCGCCTTGGCGGTTGCACCCTTGGGGGCTTTGGCTTGGATAAGGACATGGCCCCATTTACGGCAGAACATCGTGCCCAATTTTCCGATACGGATGCCGCTGGCATCGTCCACTTCTCGACGATATTTTTTTGGGTCGAAGCCACGGAGGAAGCATTGTTCCGTCACCTGAAATTACCCTTCCTGAAGACGGAGGGGAATAAGCTGTCAGGCTTTCCGCGGGTTCGGGTGGAGTGTGATTACCTTTCACCAGTCCATCGTGAAGAGGTCGTGACGGTATCCCTGACCCCCGGAGAGATTGGCGATAAGAAAATCGTCTGGGCCTTTGAGGCTCAGGTCGGTGCTCGCGCTGTTGCCAAGGGTATCCTGACGACCGTCTATGCCTGGCGGGAAGGGCAGGGGCCGATGGCCGCCGCGCTGGTTCCTCTGGAAATTAAGACGACGCTGCAGAAGCATTTCGGAGTTTGAATCATGGAAGAAGGCACCCCTAAGCGGCCGCTGGTGTTGCTCGGGTTGATGGTAGCCAGCTTCCTGTTGTTCTCAGCGCTTGGCGTTCAGCCGCCTTATTTTTCTTCTTGGCTATCGCATCCGTCATCGCTGAACCCGCCGCCGCTCCATGCCGACGAAGCGGTGCAGTGGTCGCTGGCGAAGGAAATGTCCGAAGGGGTGCCTTATAGCTCGAACAACGACCGTTTTCATGGGCCGACCTTGGCGGGATCGTTGATGGTGGCTTCGAAAGCTACGGGAACCGCTTTCACGGACATGTCTGAGTCCTATCTGCGTAACGTCACGGGCTGCTACTTGGCGTTGCTTTCTTTGGCCGCCCTGGCTCTTCCGGGGGTTAGTCAGATGTCACGTGTCACGGCGGCGGTTTTTTGTTTCGCGGTCGGGGGTGGCGCCCCGTTTGGATTTTATTATGTGCAGGAGGTGTTGCTTGTGACGGGGCTTGCCTGGGGGGTGGTCCTGTGGTTGCGTTCGGAAGCCTCGGAACGGAAGATGATGTGGCGGCTACTTTCAGGCGTGGCCTTCGGGTTTGCGTTGGCCTGCAAGGTCACCGCCGCGGCCTACCTATTGTTGTTTTTCATCGCCCCTGATGATCATCCGTAAAACCTGGGCCGACCGCCTCCTGTTTGCCTTTATTGCCGGACTTGTCGCGTCTTGGGCTTTCTTTCAGAGCGTCGCCTTCACGGATGTCCATGGCTTGGCGACATGGTGGAGTCAGCTAGCCCGCTCGCTCGGAGTGGCCAGCGGCCATTCGGAGGACACGCTAACCGCCTTGAGCTACTGGCCTTGGCTTTGGGCAGCCTTATGGCTGGGTGAATTCTCAACGTATCGATTACTGGGCCAGCGTTTTATCCCGTTCCGTTCTGGTTCTTTTGACTTCGCCTTGGTTTTTGTCGGCCTGCTCTTCGGCTTTCATCTTCTACTGCCCTATAAGACTCCCTGGCTACTCTACGGCGTGATGGCGCTGCCTTTAATCCTGGTTCTTCCGTATCATCTCAGCGGCGGTTGGCGACGCGATGGGCTGCTGTTACTCGGCTTGCTTATCTCGGCTGGTATCGCGGCCGGAGATTTTGCTTCGCATTCGCCGACGGCCGATCTGCGGGCTTTCGAGGCGAGTACGGCCCGGCTCAAGAACGCCTACAAGGGTGGACCGTTTTATATCGCCATCGAGGACGGTCACTATTGGCCGCTCCCGTATTACTTACGACATTATCAAGTCGGCTACGGTAATTTCCCGGCCGCCGCTGCGGCTCCGCTTCGCTTGATTTTGGCCCATGATACAAGTGAGCCCAAGGTGGCTGGTTATGCCGTCCAGCGGCTGACTCTGCGCAAAGATGGTACTGAGTATTGGGTGTTAGTTGCCAAGGAGTACGAAAGCGTTTTTAATCGGCCCTAACCCTATGAGCGCCGGCCCTACGATTCACAATTTTTCCCACGACGCGCTGCAGTGTCGCTTCTGGATCCGTATCGCGGATGAAGATGCGGTCTACGCGCGGAATGCCGCCGAGGCGATCTTTCAGCTGCTGGATGACTTGGATTTCCAGACGGACTTAAGGCACGACAGCGGGCCGGTTGCTTCCATTAACGCTATGCCAGAGGAAGCCATGGTGGCCGCCTCAGATCATATCCGGGCGCTTTGGGGTTTTGGTGAAACGATGGGCGAGGAGTCGGCCGGAGCTTTCAATGTCACCGCCGGGAATCTTTTCAAATACTGGAGTAAGCGTGGCGAGCTCCCATTCAACCAAGACGACGCCGAATGGGGACAGGTCGTCAACGCAACCCGCGACGGCAAATTTAAACTCGAAGGCTGTGAGCTGACGTGCGTCAAGGCCGGCGCGGCGGTCGACTTCGGTGCCATCACCCGGGGGTATGCCTTGGACCGGATGGCCGACATGCTGGAAAGCAATTGGGGTATTCATCGTGCCTTACTCATGGCTTCCGGGAGTGTCACGCTCGCCCTCGATCCGCCAGGCGATAGTTCAGGCTGGAGAATCGGCGTCGGCCCGCGTTCCGAGATTAAACTCTGCCGTTTTGCTTTTGCCAGTAAGTCCACGCTGGATCGGCACGGAAACTTGGTCGATCCCCGCACCGGCTTGGCGGTTCAATTAAGTTCGCCGGTGAGAGCGATCGCGAATTCAGCCATGGAGGCCGAGGGATTGGCGATGGCCGCCGCGGTGTTGAGTGGAGCGGAGCTGGAGGAGTTGCTGAATCGCGGATGCAGCCGAGGTGCCTGGCTACCCGATGACTCTCGCTTAGGTTCGATCACTTATTTCGAAGTGACGGATCGTCCAGAAAATCAAGAGCCTACTGCTTAAGCATCGCTTCGATGTCTTTGAGCAGTTCGGTCCGGTTCGAAGAATACAGATAGCTGTCCGAGCCTAGGCGCCGCAGGGCGACCTCGAGCAAATCCTTGGGTGGACGCCGGGTACTCATGAGGCGCCGTAGATAGACTTCAAGGTCGTTGGAGATACGCGGATTGGCGATTTTGAAGCGGACAATCTGCATCAACACAGCCTGGTTGCTTTCATTGAGCAAATGGGCCTGAATCAAGACATTATTAGCTTCTTCGAAGTGTTGCGCTGCAATCAGTTTGCGGCTGGCGGAGACCAAGAGCTGGGGCGGAATGTTTTTATTCGTCATCAACTTCTGCAAGTTAATCGAGCCGATTTCTGGTTGATTGTCGTTGAAGTAGGCGATGGTACGGAGGGCTTCGAAGGCGATCAACGTTTCGGGTACCCATTGTTCGCGTTCGGCCCGCTTATAAAGATCATCGACAATGAGGATCGTTTCCCGGGCGCGCCCGGCGTTGATGAGGCACTCGACGTGGACAAGCGTGAAGCGGATGCGATTAGGAAAGCGTTGTTCTTCCGCTATTTTCATCATGCGCTCAGTCAGGAGGGGGTCGATGGTGTCATTGCCGTAGCGGCTGAGGTCGAGCATCGCTTGTTCTTCCTTGGAGAACCTCGCGATGACTCGGGCAATCAATTCTTCGCGCTTCTTTTTTAATCCTTCGCCGGGCAGGAGGTATAGCGTCTGAATGACAGGGGCGAATTTAGTCGGATCATTGATCGAGAGGAGATCGAGGCAGTCTCTGGCGCCGTCCAGATTGCCCGATTCTTTCAGCCAGCGGGCTTTCATTTCCAGCAAGCGGTTAGCGGAGGGATAGGAACGCAGGGCCGAGTTCAGGAGTTCTAAGGCGGCATTATGATCCCCGTTTTCCCATATCACCTGACAGTTGAGTAGATAGCCTTCGGCGGTGCGGTCTAACCGATTTAAGCGAATAAGATTAAGGGTCTCGGAGTAATCTCCGCGCAGGAAGTTCGCTTGGGCTTGGGCGATGAACAGGTCGTTGCGGATGTTTTCATCCAAGCGGGGGTCCTTGCCGTATTTAATAGCACAATCGATGATGCGTTTGTCCTGGTCGAACATGAAGCACCGGTAAAGGTAGATCCGGAAATGTTCGCGGCTTTGCTTGGCGAAATCGAGGGAGTCTTCAAGTAACTGGTAAGCGTCCAGCGGGCGGCCAAAAGCGAAGAATAAATCCGCGCACATTCTTTGCGCTTCCAGGTTAGTCGGCGTCATGCTGGCGCCTGTCCCAATGTATTTAGCGAACTCCGCGTAATCCTGACGCTCGAGGGCAGCCTTGGCGATGAGCACGTAATATTCTCCTTTGCGTCGGAGGTGAGCGTCCTTGCCGTAGTCATCGATACGGCTGGCCAACTTGGCGCGCTCATCAATTTTAATCTGAGCCTTTGACTTGAAGAAATTACGGCAACGTTCGGTGATCGTATCCGGGTAGTAAAGGTACATGTCGGCCCGGCGGGTGGTCGCGATGCCGCTCATGTATTTCTGACTGAAGTAGTAGGTTTCGGAGGAGACTACCCAAAGCGCTAAGAGAAAAAAGGGTAAGAGCAGGAAGAACCTTCCCCAGGCGATGCGATATTTACGGCCTTTATAGCCGACTAAATCAACGATGATGAGGCCCAGGAACAGGCGACTGCTTGAGCGCGACTGCTGGTTCTGTCCGTAGACGTAGTGTGGGTCGGCCGCCATGGTTCGGGTGATAATCTGGCGTCCAGTTTGACGGGCAAGAACGGATTGCTTTTGCCCTAAACGATGGCCGAGACTTCTTTGGCGCTCGCGACGATGGGCTGGCAAACGGGTCCAATGCACACCTCGAACCCTTGAGATTCGGCGGTCGGCACGAGGGCGCAGGCCCGGAAGGGTCTTTCGTGAGCGGTCGTGAGGGGGTCGCCATTGAGGGCTTGCTGAAGGGTGTTCCAATCGGTCTTCGAGGGTGCCTTAATCGTGACCAGTCCAGTCGCCGCTCGCGTTAAGCCGTCAAGGGCATGGGCGACGCCATTCGGAACATTGCGACAGGTGCCGCCCAAAGCCTTGGTGAGCTGATTGAATTCATGAGCCCAAAGCGGTTCGCCTGTGCGCGCGTGAAGGGCGGAGAAACCGTGTAGCAAAGAGGAATTCCCCGCTGGCACAGCATTGTCGAACCAATCTTTTTGTCGCACAGAGAGGTCAGTCCGTTGGTTCGTCACGAGGTAGTAGCCCACGGCATGAGGGTCGCCGAAATCATCCATGGCCTTCCGCAGGATGGTTTCAGCTCTGGCTTGATAGGGCGAGGCGCTTGGGGGGGCACCCCACGCCGCATAGGCGGCAAGATTAAGTTCGGCTTCCGCCAGCCAGGCATAATCGGACAGATTAGCGGCCTGGGATGCGATGCTGCCGTGCGCCACTGAGAGCAAAGAAAAGCCAACGCTGCTCGTTTTAGCAAATTGATCCCAGAGAGACTTTTCGATCTCTACGGCTAAGTCGAACCAATCACCGCGGCCGAAGATCCATGCGGTTTTAGCGAGATGATTAACGAGGAGCGCGTTCCAACTTAACAGAGCTTTATCGTCCCGGGCCGGTTGCGGACGTTGTTGGCGCACTTGCAGTAGTTTGGCTCGGGCTTCCGCCAGGCGCTCTCTTTCGTTAAAATGCCCGCGGAGTTTCGGGATGTTGGATCCTTCGAAATTCCCTTGGTCGGTGATGCCATAGGCTTGGGCGAACGGAAGCGCCTCCGGGCCCAGGCTTTCGGCGATTTCAGCCGACTTCCATAGGTAGGTCGTGCCTTCGTGGTGGCCCGTATCGGCGTCAAGTGAGGCCGCAAAGAGCCCGTTTGGCAGGCGCATGTCGCGTTCCAGCCAGGTCAGAATTTCTTCGCAGATTCTGGCATAAAGCGGGTTCCGATAGCGAGCCCAGGCTTCGGCATAAAGCCCGAGCAACTGAGCGTTATCGTACAACATCTTCTCGAAGTGAGGCACGGTCCAATCACGATCCACGCAGTACCGGTGAAAGCCTCCCCCGATCTGATCGTACAAGCCGCCGCGGGCCATTGCTCCTAACGTCATCGTGATAACGGCATCGAGCCGGGTCGCCAGCGATCGGTCCGCGTCGGCCGCCGCTGTGGCCCTAATCGCCAGCAGGAAGCTGAGCGTGGAGGGCGAGGGAAATTTCGGCGCCGAACCGAAGCCGCCATAGGTATCATCATGCTGTTCGCAGATCCGGCGGGCTGCGGAAATCAAATCTTCAGAAGAAGGGCTGCTCCCGTCGGCATCAGGTGCGCACGTGAGATGCGTCAGGTTTTGCGCGATGGCCTCGGCGTTGGCTGTCAGCTCAGGCTTATTTCGGTGATAAAAATCAGCGACTCGCATGAGCAGTTGCGGCCAGGGGACTTGGCCATGTCCGCGATCTTCGGGTGGGAAATAAGTTCCCCCAAAAAAAGGCCGGCCGTCGGGCAGGCAGAAGCAATTCAACGGCCAGCCACCCTGGCCGTGCACCATTTGAACGGCGTCCATCATTAGCTTGTCGACTTCAGGGCGCTCTTCGCGGTCCACTTTGATGCAGATGAAATGTTGGTTCATCAGGGAGGCGCAATATTCCTGTTCAAACGATTCGTGGGCCATGACGTGACACCAGTGGCAGGACGAGTAGCCTACCGAGACGAGGACGGGCTTATCTTGGGCACGGGCCTCCGCAAAGGCCTCCGGGCACCATGGCCACCAGTCTACGGGGTTATCTTTATGTTGGCGGAGGTAGAGGGAGCTCTCGTTGACCAGTCGATTAGGCACGACAGCACCCTTGTGCTTCGGTGGCAGGGTGCAACAAAGACTCTTTATAACCCTTCGACTTGCAGGGAAGGGGTGATGGGATAAATCTCAGGGAATGTCTTTTGGCCACCCCGGCACCCTTCACGATTTAATCCAAGCTCCTGAGGCGTGCGTTTGGACCCCTTGCACTTAAGCGTCCGAGGCATGTCGATCATCCGGATACTTGATGTTACCGTGGCGAATCAAATCGCCGCCGGAGAGGTCGTCGAACGGCCGGCTGCGGTCATCAAGGAACTTTTAGAGAACGCTTTGGATGCCGCCGCCACGCGCGTCGTTGTGGATTTTTCCCGCGGGGGAAAGGCTTTGATGATCATCGAGGACGACGGTAAGGGGATGACTTCCGATCAAGCCGTCTTGAGTTTAGAGCGGCACGCCACGAGTAAGATTCGTCTGGCTTCGGACCTTGATCGGATCGCGACCTTTGGTTTCCGCGGCGAAGCCCTGCCTTCAATCGCCAGCGTCGCACGTTTTACGATGCAGACGAGGCCGACAGAAGCTTCGGCCGGTACGGAAATTTTGGTGATCGGTGGCAGGCTGGTGCATCGCAAGGATCATGGGATGGCGCCAGGCACGCGCATAGAGGTCGCAAACTTATTTCATCCGGTACCGGCCCGGCTTAAGTTTCTTAAGTCCGATGAGACCGAGGCCGCCCATATCGTCAGGCTCGTGCGGCTTTATGCCGTCGCTCACCCCGAAGTCGGTTTCCTGCTGCGGGAAGACGGGCGGGAGATTTTCCGTTCCCCAGGTAATGCGCCTTTGCTCGATCGGGTTCGGGAAATCTGGGGACGACAGGTGGCCGAAGAGGTCACAATCATGCCGACGTTTGAGCGCCCTGGCATGAGGCTGACCGGACTGTTAGGAAAACCTGGGGTAAGCCGCGGCACCCGGCAAGATCTGATTACGGTCGTGAATGGGCGTCCCGTAGATAGTCGGACGATGTCCTTCGCCTTGACGGAGAGTTATCACACGTTGATTCCGAAGGGTAGGTACCCGTTGGCTTTCGCATTTCTCGAGATCGACCCCGCCTGGGTCGACGTGAATGTACATCCGGCGAAGCGCGAAGTGCGCTTCCGTGATGAGGCGAAGGTCCGAAATTTTCTAATCGAATCCGTCTTGGCCGTCTTGCGATCAAGCGGCGGTGACGGTTTGCCCGTCCAGACGATCCCGGCAGTGCCGCCCTCCGCTTATTTGGCCGCAAGGTCGCCGCTTGCGATGGCAGGTCCGGCTTATGTTCCTTCGGTAGCAAGTAGTCCGCCGACGGAAGCTGGACGTCCTGCGAACGGATCAGACCACGCTCCGGCGATTCGGCTGGGCTGGCGCTTATTGGCAAGACTGCGCGAGGAGCGAGCGGTCTTTGAGACACCAACCGGGCTAGCGATCCTTGATTTGGGCGCTGCGCACCAGCGCATTCTTTACGAGTCAATCCTTGCGCAGTTCTCCCGGCAAGAATCTGTCGCCCAAGCTTTACTGGTACCGCTTAATATCGAATTAGAGCCATTGCCTGCGGCGGTTTTAAAAGAGCAAATGGCTTTGATTACTAAAGCCGGATTTGCATTCGAGGAATACGGCAGAAACTTTTGGCGTATCGCGGCGCTGCCCGCATGGTTGGAGCCGGAAGATTGCCTCGGATTCATCCGTGATATGTTGGCCGAGATGGCCCGCCGGGAAGGCGATTTCGGAAAGCCCACGCTGGCCTATGATGCTTTGGCAAAATTAGCCATCCAGCGAGCCAGGCGTAAGGGGGACGCGCTCTCTGATCTGGAGTTAGCCAAGCTCGTGCAGTCGCTTTTTGCGACGACGCAGCCAGGGACTTGTCCGCGAGGTCGTAGGACCTATCTCGAATGGACCGATGCTGATCTGACCCGTCGGTTCGGTTGATCAGCGTCGGCCTTTGCGGCGTTTGGCTGGCGCGGGCTTCCCGGTGCGAAGCGATTCAATCTGATCACGCAAGACGGCCGCACGCTCGAATTGCAGTTCATCGGCTGCCGTGAGCATTTCGGATTCCAAATCCGAGAGTACTCGCGCGATAGAGCGATCATCGGTGCCTTCGGCGACCGCCAAGACATCTTCCGCTTCTTCATCCACCAGACTTTCTTCGATCGGTCGCATCGTGCCTTTAGGCGTGATGCCGTGTTTAAGGTTATAGGCCTCTTGGCGTTTTCGACGGTCAGCGCAAATCGTCATGGCGCGGGTAAGGGATTTCGTCATCACGTCGGCGTAGAGGAGGACTTTACCGTCGACGTGACGGGCCGCTCGGCCCGAGGTCTGAATGAGGCTCGTTTCGCTGCGCAGGAACCCTTCTTTATCCGCATCAAGGATGCCGACGAGGGCGACTTCGGGAAGGTCGAGGCCTTCTCGTAGTAAGTTGACGCCGACAAGCACGTCGAACTGTCCCGCCCGCAGCCGGCGGAGGATTTCGACGCGTTCGATGGCATCGATGTCAGAGTGGAGGTATTCCACTTTTAATCCGCTATCGCGCATGAAGTTGGAAAGCTCTTCCGACATCCGCTTAGTCAACGTTGTGACGAGGGTGCGAAACCCTTTGGAGGCGACGGCTTTGGCTTCGCCGATGATATCTTCGACTTGGCCGGCGATGGGGCGCACTTCCATGATAGGATCCAGCAGGCCCGTCGGTCGGATGACTTGTTCGGCGATGACCGAGGATATGGCGTATTCATGGGGCGCCGGAGTCGCCGATACGTAGATAATCTGCTCCGTCACGGCGTCAAATTCATCCGGCATCAAGGGCCGATTCTCCAGGGCGGAGGGCAGACGGAAGCCGAACTCCACCAGCCGCTCTTTGCGCGCGCGGTCGCCGTGATACATCCCGCGAATCTGGGAGACCGAGACGTGGCTTTCATCGATGAAGACCAGCCGGTCTTTGGGGAAGAAGTCGAGCAAGCAGCAAGGGCGTTCGCCCGCTTTGCGCCCTGACATATGGAGGGAATAATTCTCAACTCCGGAGCAGAAGCCAGTCTCCCGCAACATCTCCAAATCGTGTTCAACTCGCATCCGAATTCGTTGGGCTTCGACCAGTCGGTTATTCTTTTCAAAAAAATCCACCCGGGCTTCAAGCTCGAGGCGAATCGCCGCCGCCGCAGTTTTGACGCGGCCAGGGGCCGTGACGTATTGGTTGGCCGGATAGAGATCAAACTTCTCCAAGGATTTCCCCGGCTTCACGCTCACCGGATCTAGTTCCCGGATAGCTTCAAGCGTGTCGCCCCAGAACTCCAGGCGTACCGCAGATTCCATGTAGGCAGGCCAGACATCGATGGTTTCCCCGCGGGCCCGGAAGGAACAACGCTCCAAGATCGCATCATTCCTGGAGTATTGATTATTCACCATTTTCGTCAGGAGTTCGTCGCGCCGCAGGGTCATGCCGACTTTCAGGGGCACCATCATCGCCATGAAGTCTTCCGGCGAACCTAGGCCGTAGATGCAGGAAACCGAAGCGATGACGATAACGTCGCGCCGCGAAAGCAAGGCGCTGCTCGCACTGATCCGGAGCCGCTCGATATCTTCGTTGATCGCCGAATCTTTTTCGATGAAGGTGTCCGTCTGCGGGACGTAAGCCTCCGGTTGATAATAATCATAATAACTGACGAAATATTCGACGGCGTTCTCCGGGAAGAAATTCTTGAATTCGGAATAGAGCTGGGCGGCCAAGGTCTTATTATGCGAAATGATCAGGGCAGGCCGTTGCTGGCTCGCAATCAGATTGGCCATCGTGAAGGTCTTGCCGGAGCCCGTTACGCCGAGGAGCGTCTGGCGGGCGTTACCCGCTTGGAGGGAGGCCTCCAGGGCGGCGATGGCGGTCGGTTGGTCGCCCGTCGGGCGATACGGAGAATGTAGTTTGAACTCCATGCTTAATCGAGTCGGCCGCGAACGAGCCATTGCGGGTCGACTTCGGAGAGGTCGCGTAGGATGCGATGCGCGCCGATGGGTTCAAGCTGGGCACGTGTGTGGGTCGTCGCCAACGCCACGGTGATAAAACCTCCGGCGAGGCCGGCTTGAATTCCAGAGAACGAATCTTCAAAGACGAAAGATGAAGCCGGTTCGCCTCCGCCCAGCGCGCAAGCTTTGAGAAAGACTTCAGGGTCGGGCTTGCCGCGGGTGACATCTTCGCTGCTGATCGCGCCGTCGAACAAATGCCCGATGCCGAACAACTCGAAAGAAAGTTCGAGATTAGCCTTATGGGTGGAGGTCCCGATGATGCATCGAATGCCGACTTGGCCCAGCGCCGCCGTCAGTTCGCGCACGCCCGGCAAGAGGCGGACATTTCCTTGGCGGGCGATTTCTCGATACAAGTACTCTTTCTTATCGGAGAGCCTTTTGATTTCTGCCGGATCTTTCGACCAACTCAGGATTTCCGGGATGATGAATTCATTCCGTTTACCGAAACCGCGGACGAAATGATCGGAGGGGAGCGTGAGATGTTCGGCATCGGCGAGGGCTTCCCAAGAACGTCCATGGGCTACGGATGAGTCGATGACGACTCCGTCCCAATCAAAGACAGCGACAGTTTTGGACATTTAAATCAGTGTTTATCCCAAGCCAGCGTGACTTTGACGGGGCGATAATCCCAGACGTTCAGCGGTTCGAAGATTTGCCCTGGAGCCAGGATGCCGTTGGGGTCGAGGGCGAGCTTGATGGCTCGCATCGCTTGAATCTCCGCCGGCGTGTGCTGCAGGGCAAGGAAAGGCGATTTGGCGATACCGATACCGTGTTCGCCGGTAATGGCGCCGCCGAGTTCGACGACTTTCTGCATGACCTCGTGGATTGCTTTTTCGGCTAGACGACAGTGTTCGGGATTGTCCCGATTGTACATGATGTGGACGTGGAAATTACCATCGGCGGCATGTCCGAAGGTGGGCGTGGCCAACCCGGTTCGGTCGCGCACTTCGCGGGTGTAGCGGATGAGGGCGACATAACTCTTGAACGGTACGACGATGTCTTCGTTGAGTTTCGCATTACCCAAGGAGTACATCGCCTGCGAGCAAGTCCGACGAATATCCCATAAGGCTTCGGCTTCGCTTTCGATTTCGGTTTCGCGGAAAGCGACGGCGTGGCGGTTAATCCATGCTCGAACTTTGATGGCGTCGTCAGCGAGGGCGGCGGGGTGCCCGTCGATTTCTACGAGGAGAAGGGCGTGGGTCGCGGGATTACCCTTTAATTCCTCCGTCGCAAAGACCCGCTTGGCCCGCATTTTCTCGGCCGCATCTACCGTTTGCGTGTCGAGGAACTCGAATACGGAAGGGTTGATGCGAAGGCCCATCAGTTCCGCGGCCGCTTCGAGGGCGCCTTCATCCGTAAGACAAGCGAGGAGAAATGTGCGTCGGGCCAAGGGTTTATTGACGAGCTTGAGCACGGCTTTGGTGATGATGCCCAGGGTGCCTTCCGAGCCGATCCAAAGGTCGCGGATGTTGATGCCACTCACGAATTTTCGGAGCGGAGCGGCCCAACGGACTTTTTCGCCCGTGGGCAAAAAGCCTTCCAAGGCATAGACGTGGTCGCGGACAACGCCGTATTTGGCCGCGCGTAAACCGCCGGCATTGGTGGCGATATTGCCCCCGATGCTGCAATACTTGAGCGACGAGGGATCGGGCGGGAAGAAGAGACCGAACGGGGCCGCCAAGTCGTTAATTTTTGCCGTAATGGCGCCGGGCTGGACGGTTGCCATCGCTGAAATCGGATCGATCTCAATTTTATCCCAATGGTCGAGGTGGATGACCCAGCCGCCTTTAATGGGAGAGCTGGCGCCGGTATTGCCGGTGCCTCTGCCGCGGACGGTGACCGGGACGCGGTGCTCGTTGGCCAACTTTAATACGATACCGATATCTTCTTCTTCTCCGGGGCGAATGACCGCTTCGGGCATGAAAGAAAGGCGCATGTTGTCGAACGAAGCGGCGAAGCAGGTTGCTTCGTCGGTCCGGACCTTTTCAGCCCCAAGTTTCGCGATGAGCGCCTGCGTAGCGGCGGGATGATTGTGCACAGGAGCGTTCACCCGGCTAATCAAGCACGCTTAGCCCAGTTCGGCAAGCCACGCTGTCGCTTCGGCGTCTGAGGGCATTCTCCAGTCGCCGCGAGGCGAGAGGGCCACGGAGCCGACTTTAGGGCCGTCAGGCATCACCGAACGCTTGTATTGCTGGCTGAAGAAGCGGGTCAGGAAAGAGCGGAGCCAGTGGCGAATCTCGGTCTGGTCATATTTCCCAGCGAACGCGTGTTCTGCGATCCAGAGGACCTTAGAGGGGCGGAAGCCGTTACGGACCAAGTGATAAAGGAAGAAATCGTGAAGTTCGTAGGGGCCAACGAGCGCCTCGGTTTGCTGGGCGATTTCACCATCGGCACCGGGCGGAAGTAGTTCGGGGCTGATCGGCGTATTAACAATATCTTCGAGAATCGTCCGCTCGTTCCCCACGTGGCGGGCGTGCGCGGCCCACGAGACCAGATGGCGGACGAGGGTTTTGGGTACGCCGATGTTCACGTGGTACATCGAAATGTGGTCCGCATTAAAAGTGCACCAGCCCAGCGCCGCTTCGGACAGGTCGCCAGTCCCGACAACGAAGCCTCCGACCTGGTTCGCCGTGTCCATGAGGATCTGGGTACGCTCGCGAGCTTGGGCGTTTTCAAACGTTACGTCGTGCTTCCCGGTGGGATGACGGATATCTCGCAGGTGTTGTTCGACGGCGTCATTGATCGGGATTTCGCGGGCACTGATGCCAAGGGTTTCCATCAACCTCATGGCATTGACGCGAGTGCGGGCGGTGGTGCCTGGGCCGGGCATCGTCAGTCCGATGATGCCTTTACGATCGAGGCCCAAGCGGCCAAAGGCTTCTTGCAGGACCAAGAGGGCGAGGGTCGAGTCGAGGCCGCCCGAGACGCCGATCACCGCATGCTTGGCGCCCGTGTGGCGGAGGCGGCGGGCGAGTCCGGTGGATTGGATGGCAAAAATCTCCTGACAATTTTCGTCGCGGCGATGCGTGTCAGTGGGAACGAAGGGGTGTTGGCTGAACCGACGACGCAGTTTGGGCGTCTGGCCGACGGGAGTGCCGAGTTCAAAGCCTAAGACGCGAGGTTTGAGCGTGGCAGGGGTCCCGAAAAATGTGCTATTTCGGCGGCGGTCGGCGTTAAGTCGGTCGACGTCTACCTGTGAAACGATTAAGGCCAAATCGAAGCGGAAACGTTCTGATTCGCCAAGGACGACGCCGTTCTCGGCGATGAGACCATGTCCGCTATAAACAACATCCGTGCTGGATTCTCCGGCTCCGGCAGCGGCGTAAATATATGCAGCGAGACAACGGGCGGACTGCGAACGCACGAGGTCGCGGCGATAAGCGGCTTTGGCTAAGAGCTCATCGCTGGCCGAAAGATTACAGAGAAGGGTGGCGCCGGCGAGGGCTTGGGCGCCACTGGGGGGTTCGACGGCCCACAGGTCTTCGCAGATTTCAATGCCCACGACGCATTCCGGCATGTCCGTGGCTTTGAATAAAAGGTCGGTGCCAAATGGGACGCTTCGTCCGAGGAGTTCGATCTCTTGGACGGGGGCGACCCGGGCCGAGGCGAACCAACGTTGCTCGTAAAATTCCCCCGTGTTCGGTAGGTGAGTCTTGGGGACGACGCCTAGGATTTTGCCGTGGGAAAGAAAGACAGCGACGTTGAAGAGTCGCCCAGAGACTTCGAGGGGCAGTCCGACCATGGCGCTTAGGCCCAACCTGCCGGTGGTCTCGGCTACCTGCCCAAGGGCCTTGAGGGCGCCGTTAAGGAGGGTGCGCTGGCCGAAGAGGTCGCCACAACTATAGCCGGTGAGGCATAACTCGGGCAGGACGACGATCTCGGCCCCCTCGAGTGCGGCCTTTTCCATTGCCTGGGAGACGAGGGTGGCATTAGCCAAAGGGTCAGCCAGTCGCAGGGCCGGGGAGGCGGCCGCCACGGTCACAAACCCGTTCTGGTGGATGCGGTTCGGCATTTAAGGCTCGGTATCAGTTATGTTCACCGTTGACCCTTAGGGAGGCAACCCGAAAGGTCTTTAATCCCCTCTACTGGGGTCTTATGTCCACCAAGCCGCTCAAGGAAGTCAGGGTCTTTTCGCCCGCCACCGTGGCCAATGTCGCCTGCGGCTTTGATGTCTTGGGCTTTGCCATCGATCTGCCGGGCGACGAAATTGTCGCGCGTTTCTCCGCTAAGCCGGGTCTGACCATCGGCAAGATTACCGGAGACGATGGCCGCCTGCCCTTAGACTCAAAACTGAATACCGCCGGCGTCGCGGCGCACGCCCTGCTCCGGCACCTTGGAAAGAGTGAGGTGGGTATCGAGATGGAGATTCATAAAAAGATGCCTTTCGGTAGCGGTTTAGGTTCGAGCGCCGCCAGTGCGGTCGGCGGAGCTTTTGTGATTAATCGGCTCTTAGGTGACCCGCTGACGCGCCGACAGCTTTTGCCGTTCGTCGTCGCCGGTGAGGCGGCCGCCGATGGCGCCTGGCATGCCGATAATGTTGGTCCCTGTCTTTTGGGAGGCATCACGCTCATCCGTTCGAATGCCGAACTCGACGTGATGAACGTGCCAATTCCGGACAATCTTTGGGCTGCCGTGGTGCATCCGGATATTGTCGTTCTGACCAAGGTCGCGCGCGAAATCATGCCGCGTCAAATCCAGCTCGAAACTTCCACGCAGCAGTGCGGCAATCTCGGTGGATTGCTCTGCGGATTCTTCCAGAGCGATTACGCCCTCATCGGCCGTTCGCTCGTCGACCTGATCGCGGAACCGCATCGGCAGCGCCTTATTCCAGAATTTTATCGGGCCAAACAGGCCGCCCTGTCGGCCGGCGCCTTAGGTTTTTCTATTTCTGGAGCCGGGCCGAGCGTGTTTGCTTTATGCGAAGGCGAGGCCGTCGCACGCAAGGTCGCGGCGGCGGTGGCCGAAGTATTTTCTTCCGTCCCACTCAAGGCTACCCAATACGTTTCGCGTATTAATCCCAAGGGCGTCCATGTCATCTCCGAGTCCTAAATTAGAGTTTGTCTCGACGGCCGATGCGACCTGTCGGGGGGGCCTAAGAGACGTCCTGCTTTCGGCGGTTCCCGCCCAGGGTGGGCTTTGGGTCCCGACCCATATCCCGCCGCTTCCTGCGGGATTCATGGAAAGCCATCGCGGGGCGACTTATGCGGAATTAGCCGAAGCGGTCGTGGCGCCTTACTTCGCCGCCGAGCTTGGCCCGCAGGTTTTACATGAACTTTGTCAGGAGGCTTTCGACTTTCCCGTACCGCTGATTTTTCCGGAAAAACTACGCGGGACCCGTTCCGAAAAAATGGGCGTCCTCGAACTTTTTCACGGCCCTTCAGCGGCGTTCAAAGACTTTGCCGTACGTTTGTTGGTCAGAGTCACCGCTCGCGTCTTGGGCAATGACTTCCCTCAATTGACCGTATTGGCGGCAACTTCGGGCGATACGGGAGCAGCGGTGGCCGAAGCCTGTGCCGGCGTGCCAGGTGTCCGCGCGGTGGTGCTCTATCCTCGTGTCGGTGTCAGCGGCGTCCAGGAATCTCAGATTGCTCGAGTTCGTCCCGGGGTGGTCGCCTTGTCGATTGACGGCACCTTTGATGATTGTCAGGCGATGGTGAAGCGCGCTTTGGCGGATGAGGCTTTACGTCGCCGCCGGCCCTTGCTGACGGCCAATTCCATCAATCCTGTTCGCCTCATCGCGCAATTGCCTTTTGCCTTCCATGCGAAGCGCTTGCTACCTGCCGGCACAAAGATGGGCATCGTAGTCCCCTCTGGCAATCTGGGTAACGTCGGCGCGGTGCAGCTGGCTCGTCGGATGGGCCTACAGGTCGACGCTTTGGTGGCGGCGACGAATACCAATTCACCGTTGCCCGAGTTGTTTGCCACCGGACACTATAAGGCCCGGCGCTCAAGCCCCACCGCTTCCAATGCCATGGACATCGGCGATCCTAATAACCTTGGTCGTCTCTTGGCTTGGCGTGAAGGCGGTCCGGCCGTTTCAGCGGTGACCATCGATGATGTCTCAACCCTTGAAGCGATGCGTCGGGTGCGCGAGGCCAGCGGTTATATCCTTTGTCCTCATACCGCGGTCGGCTGGAAAGCCGCGGAGGATTTACTGCGTCAGTCTCCTGAAGTGCTTGATCGTGTCATTGTTTTTGGGACGGCGCATCCAGCGAAATTCCCTGATATCCTGGAAGCGGCCTTCGGCGATCGCAACGCTTCGACTTTCCCGTTTGAGTTGCCTAAGCCCGCACCACGTCTGCTGGGTAATGATTACGAAAGCGTTCGTGCCGTCTTAGAGTCAGAAGCCGGCTTCGCCTAAGCTCCGCACGCTTACTTCGCGCTACCGTCGGCTTTAGGAGCCTTTGCCTTGGCAGCGGTCACTGCTGGGACGGCTGGCTTGGGGTCTTTGGGTTGCTCAAAGACGATGATGCAGCCGGAGAGGCCAAGGGTGGCGGCAATCAGCAAGAGAGAGAACTTCATGGCGGCATCATGAGTCGATGCAGTCGGGGTTGGCAAATCCACAAAACAAAAAAACCGCCGGCGGGCGGTTTTGGGTCTGGAGCGCAGAAAAGCGGTTATTCCGTGTCAGCAACCGCAAACGTCACGTTGGAAACCTCGGCGAGGGCGAGGACGTCGAGGACGTTTATCACCCGATCATAGCGGGCGGTTTCTTCGGCTTGGACGGTGATGAGAAGTTTCGACTTAGCCTGCTCCGCGGCCTTTTTCATCACGACCATCTGGGTGTAAAGGCTTTTCAATTCTTTGTCTTGGGCGTTACCGACCGGATCGTCGTTAAGGGTGACCTCGCCGCTTTCCGAGATGCCGATATTAATCTCATCGGGCATTTCGGTTTCCTTGGCGGTCTCGGCGTTGCCGGGGAGGGTGGTTTTCAGCTCGTGCTCTACTTTAATCGCGCCTGCCATCACCATGAAAAAGAGCATGATGACGAAGACGACATCGATCATCGGCGCGATCTGAAAGCCGGTGCTAGCGTCGGGTTGGGGGGCGAGTTGACGCATGATTATTCTTCGTGGTTCAGGCCGGAGAAGGCGATATTATCGATCCCGGCTTCGGCACCCCATTCGAGGGCTTTGGAAATATATTTGGCGTGGCATTCGCGATCGGCGCGGATGAGGAGACGATATTTTTCGTTGGTGCCTTTGCGGGCGGCCAGTTCCTTGGCAATGCCGTCTTTATCGTTAGCGTCCAGCTCGCGGTCATCGAGCTTATACCTGGCCTGTCCGGTGGTCGCGTCCCACGAAATGTTGATCAGTCCGGCGGTCGCTTTGTCATCCCGTTTGATGCCGTGAGAGGCGACCGGCAACTTGATGTTCTTGTCGACCTTGAGCACTTGGGAGGAAGTGATGGACATGAAGAAGATGAGCAAGACCAGTAGCACATCAATCATAGGTGCTACCTGGAATTCTGGTTCGCCTTCCGCCCCTCCTCCTCCGCCTGCCATGGTCGTTTAGTCGGGTTGGAGGTGAATTAGGCCTTCTCCGCAGGAGCGGGGGAGGCATTCCAATCTGGCTTGGAGGCGTAGATTTCATCATCACCGACGCGCCGACCAGCGATTTCATCGTAGGGGAAGGAGCGGAAAAGGCCGCTGACAATTTCGCCGATATCATGGACGCCTTTATTGATGCGATTCGTCAGCAGGTAGTAAGCGATGAAGGCCGGAATAGCGATGAACAGTCCGGATGCCGTTGCGACGAGCACTTCGCCGATGGCGCCGGAGAGGGAGGAGGGATCGCCCGCGCCCGTAGTAGCAAGCTTTTGGAAGGCCTTCATCATGCCGGTCACCGTACCGGTTAGGCCCATCATTGGCGTACAGACGCCAATAACGGAGAGGTAGGAGGCGCGTCCTTTGAGTTCGGCTTGGATGCGGGTGATTTCCGAAATGATGGCTTCTTCGGTCATGGTCTTTCCTTCAGGGGAGAGGGACACTCCGGCGCGGATAACCTGAGCGACGGCCGAGTTGGCTTCTTTAGCATAAGCGTAGGCACCGACATAATCGCCTTTCTTGAAGAGGGTGCGGAGCTCCTTGACGTGGTCAGCAGGGTAAAGCTTGGCGGTGCTGGTTTTAAGGAAGCCATCAACGATGAACCAGATCATAAGAACCGAGCAAACCGTGATAGGGTACATGACCCATCCGCCTTCGATGAAAAGATCCAGCAAGGACTTGTCAAAGTGGTTGGGGGCGGCGGGAGCAGCCGCAGCGGCTTGCGCGAACATGTTGGCGGTCGCTAGACCGAGGAAGAGCGAAGTGATTAAGGGGAGGCGGAGTTTCAGCTTCATAGGGACCTGAGTGGGTTGTGGATATTTAGGTTGGGTTTTGGAAAGGGGCAAGGACTCACTTGTTGCCAGACTGATCGTCTTCGGCTTTGACTTTGGGCTTGGCCATCACGGCCCCCTCGGGGAGCGCGGCGGCCGTCGCCAGTTTCTTTTGCTCAGCTTCGGCTTTAAGGCGGTCTTCTTTAGGCAAGAGTTTCTTGGCTTCTTCTGCTTCTTTAGAGACGGGGTAGCTTGTGATGATGTCGCGCAGGTATCGGTTGGAAACTTCTTCGAGTTTCTGCTCCCGGGTTGCCGGAGCGTCCATACCGCGGAAGGCACGGGCGGCGCCAAGGAGGGCTTTGGGGACGTGTTCAAGCTGGGCACCGTAAAAGACCGGAACCCGCAGATAGACGCTCATTGCCAATTCATATTTCTTGGTAGCCAGTAAGGAGTTGGCTTTGACGATATGTAAACGAGCGAGTAGGTCCGGGTCGTCCATCTTCGGAATCAGGTCAGTAGCCTCCTTGATGACGGACTCGTGGTCGCCTTTTCGGGCGCGTTGCATGAGGCGGGCCAGTTGGATCTTGATGGCGAGTTCGGGGAGCTTGGCACTTTCGTCTTTTTCCAGGTTGTCCAAAAAGGAGCCGATGGCGGCCTCGTTCTCGAGCCGGTCAAGAGCGTCCAACTTAAGCATCGTGGCCTTCGCCCACCAGCTGCCTGGAATCGTCTTCAGGGGTTCGAATAATTTGATGACGGCTTCGATGTTATCCAGGGCTTTGCCTGGCTCGCCGCGATTGATATTATTCTGAGCCTCGATCAGTCGCTCGGGTAGAGGCCAGATGATGCCGAGGACATCAACGAGTTTTTTACTCGCCCTGATTTCGGCGCCGCTGATGAAGTTAGTGCGTTCAACGGTCCCGTTGACAGGGTTGATTAGGCCTTTTTTGGCGTCTACCAAGGGTTTGGGCGGCAAAGCAGTCCGATCCATCTTGAAGGGGTCATTGATTTCCCAGCGTTCGTTTGATTTAAAAATAAAAACTTGCCCAGAGGCCGAAGGAAGTTGGCTAAGGGCGGCAAGCGCCAGAACGATGCGGACGAAAGGGGTCATGGGATTAGAAGTTAAGGGTGAGTTCTTTGGCTTCGTTGGCTTCCGGGGTCGCCTTGATCCGCTCATTGCTGAGCATCTCAACGAGTACCGCTTTGGCTTCGGGTTTCTGCCCCATCTTGTTTCCGAGAATCTTCGCCGCCGAAAGGTAGGCCTTGGCGGACCAAACTTCATATTTCTTCCAGGCCATCCAGCAGCGACGGTAATAGGCTACCGCTTCGGCGTCATGGCCTTGACGCTCTTCCATCTGACCGAGCCAGTAGAGGCAGCCTGCCGTGGTTTCGCCTCTCCATTCCTTGGTCTTGGCGATGTCTTCGAGAGTCTTTTTGGCGGCGACATATTGTCCTAGTTCAACCAACGCGCGACCGTGCACGAAAAGGATTTCACGTTCCTTCGACATGAGGATGTTGTTGTCGATGGCTTCTTGGCAAAGCTCGGCGGCCTGCTTGAACTTTTTTTGACGCAGCAAGATTTCAGCCGAACCGGCGAAGCCGTAGTCGGCATAATCCGTGGAGCGGCTGTGTTCGCGGATATAGTCGAAGTAGCTGGCGGCCTTGGTCAGTTCCCCTTTTGTGAGTAGGTGGTCGCCGACGACAGCCATGATGGTCGGGCTCAGTTCCTCGGCTTTGTAGCTCGTGGCGATTTTTTCAAAATATTCGGCGGCCTTTCCGGGATTACGCGTGTTGAGGGCAAGTTGACCGAGGGCGAAGAAGCCGCGGGCTTGGGCAATGAGGGAGTCTCGATTCTCTTCGAGGCGAAGCAATTTTTTCAGTTCCACTTCGGCATTGTCCACGGAATACGCCGCGGGGTCGGGCTTAGTGCCAGGCTTAACCCGCTTCACTTTCTTGGCGATTTTCTCGGTCAGGAAGATGATGAGTTTCTCGGCACCTTCTTGGCGGCGGTCGTTGATGCTTTCCGTCACGGAATTGGAAAGTATTTTAAGCGCGTCTGTTTTGGCCTGGGTGATGCTTGTTTGACGTTCTTTTTCGATAGTGTCGAGTTCGGCGGCCAGTTGGGCGGAGAGTTTAGCGACTGCTTCCTTGGCGGCCGCGACCGCTTCGGGGGTGCCGGAGTTGCGCTCAAGGTCGTTGACGGTCTTGCGGGCGACCGCCAGCTTGGTGCTGTAATTTTTGGTGGTTTGTTCGGTGCGTTGGCTGAATTCGATCTTATCCCCCATGCGCTCGGTCGATTTGATGACGTCAAAAAGGTAGGTCATCGCCTTGGGGTCGTTATGGTTCCAGTCGTAGATTTCCTTGTAGAGGTCGCGCATCCGTTGGTGTTCGCCGCGCCCGGGAAGCATCTTGCCTAGTTCCCGCAGGACGAATTCCAGCGCCGAGGCGTTGGTGCGGCCGGTCCGGGCCGCGGCGACATAGGCATCAACCGCTTTGCCGGTGACATCGTTCTTCTGCTTTTCAAGTTTAGCTTTGTTCGCCGCCGCCGAGGTTTTTCCGGAAGTCGAATCGGAGTTACGGATATCGAGGTCGGCCAAGCGGATTGCTTCGGTGAGTTGGTCGGCCAAACGGATGTAGGTGTCACCGATCAGCGTGTGGACTTCGGGCAGTTGGTTGATGACCTCATCCGTTTTCATAACGGCGAATTCCTTCAGCCATTCGTTGCAGAGGCGCAGGGTTTCGGTGGTCTCGGGGGGATTGCTGCCGAATTTGACAATCGCTTGACGGTACCGGACGTCGGGAAGGAATTGACCGCGGGGGTATTCTTTCTCGTAAGTGTCGAAGGCGGCCTTCGTTTCCTTGAATTTTCCTTGGTAGAACCAGCACAGCGCGTTCATGTACAGCACCTGCTGGGTGACGGGTGATTGCGGGTATTGCTTGAGAAACTTTTCAAACGCGACGCGAGCATCATTCCAGTCGACCATTGCGAAGTGGCAGCAAGCGATGCGGAAATCGATTTCCATCGCCGCGTCTGCACTGAGGTTTTTTACGTTATCCTTCACCCATCGATAATGGGTGATGGCTTCTTTGAAATCTTCGGTGTCCTGGGAAATTTCGCCCAAGATCATGCCGATGGCTGAGTTTTCATCGGCCTTCGGGAATTTACCCAGGAACTCCTTGCACTTGGCTTGGGCTTCGACGTTTCGTCCGGTGCGCCGAAGGGCAACGATGTAGTAATAATAGGTGCCGGCAATCCGGGAGAACTCAGGGTTGTTATCAAAGATATCGCGGAAGGCCACGAAGGCTTCCCAAGGGCGGTTTAATTCGAGCAGGCAAAGGCCGATGCGGTAGGAGATGAAGGCGTCGTAATCTTTGTTCGCGTTAAACTCTGCTTCGATTTTTTTAAATTGATCCAAGTCTTGGCGCACCATTTCGATCTTCACTTTTATCTCATCATTTGGCTTCGGGTTGTTTTTCGTGATGGTATCGAGGTCGCCTTGCTTCCCTTCGACCGCTTTGAGAAGTGCGCGGGTGAGGGTCGCCCGCCGGAGCGTGCCTTGGTAATTATTGAGTGCCAGTCGGTAGGCTTCGGGTTGGGCATTTTCGTCGACGGTGGCTTCGGCGGAAGCGAAGCGGGCATCGCCGATGCTGAGGCGCTGGAAGTTGGAACGGACGATATCGGCCGGAGAGCCGCTGCTCTTAGCGTCGATTTCGGCTTTGAGCTGATCGGCGTCTTTGACGAGCCCGAGCTTGGTGTAGATTTCGACCAGTTTGAAGCCGGCCTCTTTGCGTTCGGGCGTATTAACGCCTTCCGAGGTGGCCTGTTTGAGCAAGGCGATGGCTTGGCCGTAGGCTGCTTTTTTATCAGCTTCCGGGGCCGACTTAACGCGGTCGAGGACGAGCTTGGCGGAGAGGGCGTAGGCGTTGACGCGATCTTCAGGCCGGGCCAAGGTATTCGAACGGATTTTTTCGAGACGCTGGAGGGCCGCATCCCACTTGGCTTGATTGGAAAGGACTTCAATCAACGTAAGTTCCGCCAGCCCGCGCCGATTATCGCTATCAAAAAAGTCGTCGGTCCCTTTGGGGTATTTCGTCAGGAAATTAGTTAATTCGATTTCGGTCTTAGACCAATCCTTGATCAGGAAGTAGCAGGTGGCTTTTCGGAAGATGACCACCGCTTTGAGTTTATCTTCAACGTTGGTCGCTTGTTTTTCGAGTTCGACGTAGTCGGCCAAGGCGTCCTTGTATTTCTTTTGATCAAGGTGCAGTTCGGCTTTTTTGAATAAGACAGACAGGGGGTCTTCCTTGGACTCTTTGTTGATCGCGGCGGCGGCCGCTTGGGCCCGCAAATCACCAGGCAGGGGGAAGGCGGCGAGGAGGACGGCAAAAAGTGAAGCTTTTGCCAACTTGTAGATTCGAGACTCGAGGGTAGCCATCAGATTGGGGAGTGACAAACTCCGCATTGGGGTGGGGTCTAAAATTGGCCAATCGCTGGGCCGCTGCCAAGCCATTATAAAGGGGATTAGCCCCTATTTGCCGTTTGTTGCCAACTTGAAACAATGGATAGCTTGCTTGCTCACCGACCAGCCTTTTGCCCCGAGGCGAGTAAGGTCTCAAACCCTGGTTCTTTGGGCTCCTTGGCCACCACGCGAACCTCCGAGTGCTGGAACCCCGCGGCTTCCAGCCAGTCGTGGAGGTCGTTTTCTTTGAACCCCAGCCAGCGGTCCGCATAGAGCTCACGAGCTTTTTCAAAACGGTGGGCGCGGAGATCGAGAACGAGGAGCCTGCCGCCCGGTTTAAGAATCCGGTAGGCCTCGCTTAGGGCTTTTCTGGGATTGTCGGCGTGATGCAGGGCTTGACTGAGTAGCGCGAGATCGACGCTTCGATCGGCCAAGGGGACCTTCTCGATATCGCCGAGGACGTAGGTAAGATTATTAAGATGTTCCTTTTTCGCCAAGGCCCGGCCTAGCTGGACCATGCGAGGGGAATTATCGATACAATGAACGCTTTCGGCCCGACGTGCGAGTAGTCGGGATAGGGTGCCGTCGCCGGCGCCCAGGTCGGCAATCTTGACGCACGGTGCGAGCAAGAGAAGCATCTGTCCGATAGCCTCCCAGGATCTCCCTGGGCAGTAGTTGCGGCCGAGCCGATCCGCTACCAAGTTGAAATGTCGTTCCGCTTTTTGCCGCCGCTTTTGGATGATCCGTTGAAGGGAGCGTTGGTCGGCGGCGGTTTCCGGGTCTTCAGCCGTAGCGGCGATAGCGGCCTCGATGATTCGGCTCACGCCCGCCGGAAGATTACGGGCGAGTGAGTAATAAGAATTTTTCCCATCTCGGCGGTCGTCGGCGAGTCCGGCTTTACGAAGGAGCGAAAGGTGCGTCGAGATGCGCGACTGACGCATGCCGAGAATTTCCTGAAGCTCGCCTACGGCCAGTTCGCCTCGGTTTAAAAGAAATAAAATCCTAGCCCGGGTGGGGTCGGCGAGAAGCCGGAGAGACTCCCAGGGGGTTGGCATAGGGATTGATTAGGGGCGAATGGGCGGGGTGTCAAAAGAGGAAGCCCCGTTTCCGGGGCTTCTTCGAGGGCGCCTGAGATGGCTTATTTGCGCTTATCGATCCAGCGAGTGATCGTGATAACGTTCCACGTTTCAGCCTTACCGTTGATGTTGGTGACGAACGTCTCGCCTGGCTTGTGGTTCAGGAACTGCTTTGCCAGCGGGGAAATGTACGAAAGGATGTTCTCTTCCGGTTTACCGTCCCAGGCCCCGAGAATATCGTAGGTGATCTGGACTTGGTCGGACCCGCGGAGGAGGGTGACGGTTGAGCCGATGCTGATTGAGTCAGTCTTGGCTTCTTTGAAATCGGTGATGCGGGCCTTTTTCAGAACGGAGTCAAGTTCGGCGCGACGGGCGGCGAGGGTGTCATGATCTTGGCGGGCCATCTTGTATTCGGAATTCTCCTTCAGGTCGCCGTGCTCCTTGGCGATCTGGATGGCTTCCTTAATGGCGGGCAGGCGGACTTTGACGATATCCTCAAGCTCGCGCTCTTTTTCTGCTTTGCTGGCATTGGAGACGACGAGTTCTTTTTCTTCGGCCTCGGTGTCGGTATGCTTTGATTGTGCCAGACGTTGGACGTGTGGATCAATTTTCGCCAAGCGTGAAAGCAACGCCTTCTTAGTCATTTGGTCGAACCCTTGGCTGCTCAGCATGGTGCGCGTCAGGTCGAAGATCGTTTCGCTATCGGTTTTCGGCCCGTTGGCCGGTGCCAAGATGTCGGCGATCAGTTCGCGATCCTTGATCAGTTCATTTGCCAGCGGGATGCGGGCGGTAGAATTTGACTCGAGGGATTCAGTGTCGACGGATGAGAGAATGGCGCCGAGCAACGATGGATTGATGAGGCGGCTGACGATATCCGCATACTTCTTCGAGGTGCGATTTTTGATGACCCAGATGATGACCGGAGCACGTAGTTCGCGGGTATCGAGCCACTGGGCGAAACGATTAGCCACTTGGGCGGAAAGTTCTTGGTCGCAGAGATAAGCGATGCATTCGGAGACTAATTTAGCCGAACCGCTCTTGGTGGTCCCGATGTCGCGATTGCGCAGCAGGTCGAAAGCGCAATCAGCCCAGTTGTCGCCGTGGTGCGCGCGGACGAGGTCAAGCAGGCTACGAATTTTCTCGGTCGTGTGCGGGATGTTAAGCGCGATGAGCGCCAAGTCACTTTCAGAGCAAAGGGCGATGACGTCGGAGGCCGTTGGGCTGACGGTTTCAACGGTTTCGACGGCCGGACGGAAGAATTTATCTCGGTTCCAGATACCGCAGAGGATCACCGGTAGATTATCGCGACGACGAGCGCTGCTCAGGGCATTCACGGCCTTGGCGAGGTCGGAAGAAACCTTGGCCAGGTTGGCTTCGTTAGCAGCTGAGCGGGTTTCGGCCGTAGTGCTGTCAGCGAGTTCTTCGAGGAGGGCTAATTTACGTTCAAGATTAGGGGCACCTTCGTACTGAGCGAAGAGATCTTCGCCAACGTCCTGAGGAGCGACGAGAAGGGCGTAGAGCCCCTCCTTTGCGTTCGGGAACGAGGACCGCGCGATCCTTGCGCAGGACGGCACGTGCCTTGGTCCACCAAGCCTTGAAGGCAGCCGCACGGTCCTTGCCGGCAGGGAGGGATGCGAAGTGGATGCGCTCGAGGTTGGCTTCGAGGGCGTAAGAAGAGCTGGTTCCTGCGGGGCTCTCGTCGAGGAGGGCCTTGACGATTCCGGCAGGGTCATTGGCGACCATTCCGGCGATTTTTTCCTTAGTGTCGTCAGCGTAAGCCGATGCTACGGCACCATTTGGGTTAATAATCTCAATTTTACCGAGAAAGAATGCGGCGTCCATCGCGTGGGCTTTTTTATTCTGCTCGGGGAAGTCGACCGTGAAGCGTTTGGCAGCTTCGTCGTAGGCGCGGATGATGCCGATACCCCAGGCTTGGTGAAGGCAGAAGGCGGGTTGACCCGTTGCTACCCTGTCAATGGCGGCCTGCAGAGAGTTAATTTTACCACCTTGTGGGTTAGGGACCTTGTTGCTCATTGCAAAAATTGGTTTTGGGGATAACAATTCTCACTTGCAAGCAGGAAGGCTGAGGGCTTTGGGGTCTATCGACCTTAAGTCCGAACCTCGACACTCTCACATGGCATTTAAGCCCGAAAAGCCCTCAATTCACGGTGAAACCCCAGAGACTCTGGGGGTGCGATTGGTCGAGGGCGGGCACCCCCGGTACCGAGCGGCTCAGGTATTTGAGTGGATTTACCCCCGCCGGGCTGAAAAAGCCGACCTGATGACCAATTTACCTGCTAATTTAAGGGCCTGGTTGGCAGAAAACTATGATTTTGAGGCCACGGAGGTTTTGGGGCGCCAAACGGCTTTGGACGTGACCCAAAAGCTGCTGCAACGCCTTCGCGACGGATCGCTCATCGAAACGGTCATCATCCGGGCTCCCATGGAGGGGGTAGGCCAGGATAAGTCCCGGCGAACCATCTGCATTTCCACCCAAGTGGGTTGTGCCTACGGCTGTAAGTTTTGCGCATCAGGCTTAGAGGGCTGGAAGCGAGATCTCTCCGTCGGTGAAATCGTTTCGCAGCTTGTTCAGGTCTGTCGCATCGAAGATCAGGCGGATCCAGTCCGTGCCGCGGAAGGGTTGGCGTCCTTTGATAACATCGTGGTGATGGGTATGGGCGAGCCCTTGGCGAATTACGACAATCTGATGGCCGCGCTCCGCATCGTGAATGCGGCCTGGGGTTTCGGTTTTGGCGCGCGCCGCGTGACCATTTCGACTTCGGGGGTCGTGCCTAAGATTCTTAAACTCGCCGAGGAGCCCGAGGGTTTTCGCCTCGCGATTAGTCTGCATGGCGCGACGAACGAGGTCCGGGAAAAGATTATGCCGGTCAACAAGAAATATCCGTTGGAGGAATTGGTGCCAGCCGCCAAGGCTTTCGCGCGGAAGCACGGACGGATGCTCACACTCGAATTCATTTTAATCGAAGACATTAACGACATGCTGGAACAGGCTCGGAAATTAGCCGTGATCGCCCGTGAGCTACATGCCCACGTAAACTTGATTCCGTATAATAAAGTCGAGGGACTGCCCTGGGTGCGCCCCTCTTTGACGCGCCAAGACCGCTTTGTGAAGGAGCTCCGGGCTTTGGGCGTGACGGCGACTTTACGCCGGGAAAAAGGGCATGATATCGATGCCGCCTGCGGCCAGTTGCGCCTGCAGAAAGAGAAAGAAGCCGTCCGGAACGGTCCGACGCCTCCCGCTGCGGCTTAGGCTGACAGGGACGACGCGAAAGCCTTGCGGTCCGCCGCCTTGAAGAAGGCCGTACCTGCGACCAAGGTGTCGGCACCCGCGTCTCGACACTGCTTGCCGGTGGTTGCGTTGATTCCGCCATCGACTTCGAGGCGATAATTTAAGCCTCGCTGACGTCGCTCGAGATCAAGGAATTTAATGCTCTCGAGGGCGGCGGGAATGAAGGCCTGTCCGCCGAAGCCCGGGAATACCGTCATGCAAAGCACAAGGTCAACGGAATCGAGGTAGGGCAGTAAGCGCCGAGGGTCGGCGTCGGGATTCATGGCGATGCCTGCGGAGAGGCCGGCGTTTTTGATCGCCGCAATCGTCTTGGCCACATCGTGATCGGCCTCCACGTGAACGGTCAGGCGATTAGCCCCGGCTTTGACAAAAGCGTCCACGAAGCGATCGGGGTTCGTGAGCATCAGGTGCACATCGAAGAATAATTTCGATTGAGGTCGAAGGTCCGCGACGACTTGAGGGCCGAAGCTGATATTGGGCACAAAGTGTCCGTCCATGATATCGAGGTGAACCCAAGCAAGCTCGGCCGCCTCAATCGTGCGCAGTCCTTGCAGAAATTCGCCGTGATTAGCGGCGAGTAAGGAGGGGGCGACGACGGGGGCGTTCATGATTACCAGGCCGTGGTGGCGGCTTCTCTGATTTGGGCCGCAATATCCGCAAAGAGCGAAGGGCCTAAGCTAAGCTCTTCGGCGGTAGAATCGCCCTTCGGTTGAAAGGTTACGGCCGCGGAGAAATCTCGGTCTTTGAAGAGCACGCGCTTTCCGCCCTCCGTGGTCAAAGTGCAGCGCACGATGAAAGTCACCCGGTAGGTTGAGATGAGGAAGGCGTCCGTGGAGTTGGCGGTCTGGCCTTCGCGTTTATAGTTCAAGACTTCGGTGGTGAGGACGGCTTGGCCTGGGCCGATTTTGATGCGAGGGTCGCCCGAGAGCGCCTCCAAGAGTTTCTCTTGCAAGACCGCGTGGGTTCCAGGGCGGGAGGTCGAATTACGAACGGGTGCGACTTCGATGCGCGTGAACGGTGGCTTTGGTCCGCCCAGCCGGTATGAAGAACACGCCGTGAGCAATCCCCAGCTAAGAATGAAGAGCCAGCGCGGCATCATCGACGTTCGGTTTCGGTGGCAGTTCGGGGGGTTTCTTTTTTAAAGCCTAAGGAATCAAGGTCGCTACTGACGGTGGTCGGGGTTGCTTCGTTGGCCATACGTGGTCTTGGGTAGGTGCCCAAGAGTCGGTCGGCGATGGTCTTTGGCGGGGTCGGGTTCTTTTGGATCTCGGCCAAGAGCGCTTCGGCCTCTTTGGCGGCTTGGGATTCGGGGGCTAGACTTAGGCAAGAATTAGCCATGAGCTTGGCCGCTTCCGGGTTATTATGTTTGAGCCAATAAAATTTGGCTAAATTAAGTCGAGCGCGGGCGGCACGATCACGAAGCAGGCGGATTTGTTCGGGTGCTTGTTTCGTCCGCTTATCGTTGGGAAACTGATCTGCCAGCGTGCGCCAATGGTCCGCCGCTTCGATCGTGGAGGCCTGATCCCAATCAGCCCCCATGGATTCATGCGCACGTATTTTGGCCAATGCTTCGAGGGCTTCGGGTAAGAATTTCGAGGACGGATAATCGCTGACCAGGCGTTCGAGAGCTTCTTCGGCTTTGGAGTCTATCTCGAGTTCGATGGCGAGACGGGCGCTCTTAATTAACGACTGGTCGGCCAGCGGGCCGTTCGGCGCCAAGCGTAAAGTTTTCTGCCAATAAGTGAGGGCGCTTGCGGGGTCCTTAAACCAGGGAAACCAGCCGCCTAAGTAGAGTCGCTCGCCGCTGCCAATCCGGTTGGCGATTTCGAATTGCAGTTGAACGGCATCTTGGAATTTTGAAAAGCTCGAGTGACGGGCGTAAATGTCATCGATCAGGTTGGTTGCCAATTCGAAGCGCCCTTGCTGCGCGTAAATGCGAGCCTGTTCGAGCATGGCCAAGGCTTCGGCGGGAGTGCCGTGATTGGCTTCGGCGACCAAGACCCACGACTTGAGGGCGGCGCTTTGTTCGCCGGCATCATTCGCGCTGGAGGCTATATCCATCGCGATTAAGACCACGGTTAGCCGTTCCGCCGGGGTGATTTCGGGGGTCGTGCCTGCCTTCACTTGCCAGTGTCCGTCTTGACGGATGAATTCCGCCGAGGCGGAGGCAGCCAGCAAGAGAGCGGCAGAATAAAAGGTTTTAGAGAGTAGGTTCATGCCAGCGAAGGAGAGTTGCGCCCCAAGTGAGGCCCGCACCGAAAGCAACCAAGAGGACAAGGTCGCCGTGTTTGATCTTACCATCACGCCAAGCTTCTTCCAGGGCGAGGGGAATCGAAGCCGCTGACGTATTGCCGTAGCGGTCGAGGTTGAAGGGGAATCGCTCCATGCCCACGTTAAGCTGATTGGCGACGGCTTCAACGATGCGAATGTTGGCTTGGTGGGGGATGAACCATGCCACTTGATCAGAGTTCACGCCGCATTTGGCCAAGACGCGCTCGCAAGACTCGGCCATCACCCGGACGGCGAGACGAAAGACTTCTTTGCCATTCATCCGTAGGAAATGTTTTCCGTCGCGTAACGTTTCCGCGCTAGCCGGGTTCGCCGAGCCGCCCGCCACGCAATGAAGCAGCTCGGCGTTTGTGCCGTCGGCACCCAGGAGATTGCCGAGAATGCCAACTCCTTTGACGTGGGTGGCTTCCAGAATGACAGCGCCGGCGCCGTCGCCAAAAAGCACGCAGGTCGCCCGGTCTTGCCAGTCTACGACGCTCGATAACTTTTCAGCTCCGACGACGAGGACGTGCCGATAGGCTCCGGATCGCATCATGTCAGTGCCGACTTGGAGCGCATAAACAAAGCCCGAACAAGCTGCTGAAATATCGAAGCAGGGAATGTCGCGGCGAAGCCCCAGCTTGGCCTGCAGGAGGCACGCGGTGGACGGGAAGGGGACATCGGGTGTCATCGTGGCGACGATGAGCAGATCGATATCTTCGGGTTTGAGTCCGGCGCGCTCCAAGGCCTTGGCCGCAGCTTTGGCTCCCATGTCAGAAGGGTTTTCGCCCGGACCGGCAATCCGTCGTTCCGAGATACCTGACCGGCTTTTGATCCAATCATCGGAGGTTTCCACCATGAGCGAAAGTTCCGCGTTGGTGAGTTTTCGCTCGGGTGCGTGCACGCCGATAGCCCTGATAAAGACTGAAAGCTCGGCGCTGTTCATCGAGGACTTGAGGTAAGACCCGAAGGCGGGAAAGGAAACACTAAAACCTCAGACTTCCTCAGGGGTGGCCGAAATCACCTTATTTGCCTCTGCGAGAGCCGTTTGCATCTGTTTCCCGGCCCCATGGCCCAGGGCTTCAAGGCCGAGGCGGATGGCGCTGACAATGCCTTGGCGGTTGCTGGAGCCATGGGCTTTCATGACCAAGCCGTTAAGTCCGAGCAGAGGGGCTCCGCCATAGCGCTCTGGTTTAAGTTTACCTTTTAATTCTCGGACCAAAGGGAACATGGCAATACCTCCGGCCATGTAGACCGGATTACGCATGACTTTATTGCCGACCAGCTCGCGGAGCATGTAGACCAAACCCTCTAAGGTCTTTAGAATGACATTACCTGTAAAGCCGTCGGTGACGACGACATCGCACGCATCGCCGAACATGTCGAAACCTTCGACCGGCCCGATATAATTGATGCTCGTGCCCATGGCTTTCAAAAGGTTGTGGGTACGGTTGATGCGGGCGCCGCCTTTGCCTTCTTCCGTTCCGACGGTCAGAAGTCCGATGCGCGGATGGGCGATACCTAGGGAGCTTTGGGCGTAAATCGAACCAAGGACGGCATTATGCACCAAGTGTTCCGGCGTCGCTTCGGGATTGGCCCCGACGTCGAGCAGGACGAAGTGACCCTCCCGACGGGGCATAATTGCCGCCAAGGCGGGACGCTCGGCGCCTTCCATGGTCCGGACTTTGATTGTTCCGGCGGCAACGAGGGCCTTGGTGTTACCCGTCGAAACTACGGCATCAACTTCTCCGACTTTAAGTAATTCAAGGGCGATCACCATTGATGAATCGCGCTTAGATTTAAGGACCGTCATGGGCGCGTCTTCGGGGCCCACGATGGTGGGCGCATGCTTAAAGATGACGCGGGGCGATTTCAGATTACGGTGCTCCATCGCCAAGAGGCGCAAATTATCTTCGTTGCCGACCAGCACCAGGGTGTCGTCAGGTCCGATGACACCTTCTCTAAGGGCTAGGGCGGCGGCAGCTACAGCTTCCGAAGGGCCAAGATCGCCGCCCATGCAGTCGAGGGCAATCCGGTGGCCTTTCTTCAGAGTGGCTTCGCTCATGGGTGCGGGCAAGGCCCGTAAACCAACTTAGGCGCTGGCGTCGAGGACCTGGCGACCACGGTACTTGCCCGTGGTGGGGTCAACGCGATGCGAGCGACGAAGCGCACCGGATTCGGTGTCGCGAACGAGCTTAGGAGCACGGAATTGGTTAGCGCCCCGACGAAGACGGCTGCGGCGTTTGGACTGTTTGCGTTTCGGGTTGGCCATGGTTCTACGCTGGGTTGAGGGTTGGTTCTACCCCTCAACCTTCCTCGGTCAAGCCCCCTTTCCATTCCCTTGCTCTTAGTTGTCAGTTTCTTTGGATTAAGCCTATGTCCGTCCACCCTGCCTTATTTCTTGATCGCGACGGGAATCTGATTCGAGACCATCACCATACCTGCCGGGTGGATCAAATTGAGCTGATAATGGGGGTAAAAGAAGCCCTAGAGGCCTGCCTGCGGGCCGATTACCGTTTATTCATCCTCACCAATCAAAGCGGAATTAATCGAGGATTTTTTACCTGGGAAGCTTATGAGGCCTGTAGCCGCAAGATGCTGGAACTGCTAAATTTAACGGCTCCGGGCATTTTGGAAATCAAAGCCGCACCCGAACGCCCTGATGAGCCCTCCCTTTACCGTAAGCCCAGCCCGAGATTTATTCAAGAAATGGCCGCAAAGCATTCCTTGGATCTCAGCAGGTCCTGGATGATCGGCGACCGGCGCTCGGATTGGGAGGCTGGAATCAACGCTTCAATCAACGCTTGTGCGGTGCGTAGTGGAAAGCCGCTGGAGGCAGCGGACGAGGTTTTTGCTTACGCGAATGGGGTGGTGATACACGATGATTTCCCGGCTTTCGTAAGGCAGGAATTACTCCTCCGATTTTGAAACGGCACAAAAAAGGACTCACGGCGAAGTGAGTCCTTGTTGCGAAGTCCGATGTAAGACTGGGCTTAGGCCTTAGGCTTTTCGTCCGGGCAGTTTGGGCACTTCTTTTCGCCGTCCTTCTTTTCTTCTTGGGTGGCAGGAGCTACTGGTGCTGCAGGCGCGGTGGCCGGAGCCGCTGGGGCATCTTTTTTGTCGCACTTACCGCAATGGGCGATGACGCCGAACTGCTCGATGGAAGCCTTAGGCTTTTCGTCTGGGCAATTTGGGCACTTCTTTTCGCCGTCTTTTTTGACTTCGTCGGCGCTGACGACAGCGACTGAGAGGGCGAGGGCGCCGCAGGTGATGGTGAGGAATTTGAGGAACTTGGAGTTCATAGGTGTGGACTTTCAAGATGATTCATTCCGCCACGCTGTCAACTCGCCCCACCCCTTTACTCGTTACGTTTACCTTTAATTAAGGTTAAGTTTCCGCAACTCCGGGAGGGTGTCGACTAAACCGCTGCCCGGCAGCCAGCGGCTGCCCGCCGAAGTTTCAAAAACCTTGCCGGCTTCAACGCATTTAAGTTTATTAACGACAGGGATTTGCATCATTCCATTTCGCTGGCTTTGGGATGCGATAATCGGCCGGTCGACTGCGGCATTATCAATCCAAAGTACGACATCTGGTTGGGCTTGGGCGATCATTTCCCAGTCGAACTTTAACCAGGTCCCCGTCGCTAAGGCTGACTTAAATCCTCCGACGGCCAAGATGCCGGCGAGGTAGGAGTCCGGTCCAGCCATCACACCGTCCCAAATAATAATAATCGTTTTAGAGGGGGCGTCAGCGCCGGCCTTGATCATCAGGCGAGAGAGTTTCTCGGCGTTTGCGGTTTGCTGGAGTGCCACGCCAATGGCACCGATATCTTGGACGACCGAAGCCGGACTTTCGGGATTAAGTATCAAGGTTGTAAGCCCGGCGGAGCGGCATTTCTCCGCCCAGAGCGGATTAGCCATGCGCGGCAAGATAACCAAAGTCGGTCGCAGTTTCTGCAACGCTTCCAGGTCGGGCAGGAAGATGTCGCAATTTCGTTGGGCGGGGTGGGCGGATGGGAGCGGACACCAGCGGGTCGCGGCCACGATTTGGTCGCCGCCACCGAGGTCGATGATTGTCTGGGTCGCTCCGGGGCTGAAACAAGCGATGCGCATTTCGGCAGCGGGTGTCAAAATAGCCAGACCCCATCCGATAATAAAAATCAAAACCCGCATCAGGCCGAAAGAACTTGGGCGAGACGGATGGCCGAGGCGAAACTTCCGGCGTCAGCCAAATCGCGCCCAGCGATTTCATAGGCCGTGCCGTGATCCGGGCTGGTGCGGATGAAGGGCAGGCCGAGCGTCAGGTTTGCGGCGCTCGCGAAATCGACGGTCTTTAGCGGGGCTAAGCCTTGATCGTGATACATCGCGACGACCGCATCAAATTCGCCTTCAAGGTGGCGGTGAAAAATCGTGTCGCCCGGGAAAGGCCCGCTGACATTATTCCCTTCGGCGCCAAGCTGTTTAATCAGGGGACGAATGACGTCATCGTCTTCGGTGCCGAGTAAGCCCCCTTCGCCCGCATGCGGATTAAGTCCGCAGACGGCGATGCGCGGATGGTTGTCCCCCATTTTTTTGCGCAAATCAATCAGCGCAAGGATGGTCCGACGAACGGCTGCGGGCGTAATCGCGCTAGCGACGGAGCGAAGGGGCAGATGCCAAGTGACTAAGCCGACGGTCATTCGTCCGCCGGCAAAAGCCATGACCGGTTCACCAGTCCAGCGGGCGGCGAAAAATTCGGTCTGTCCGGGGAAAGGGTAGCCCACTTCGGAAAAACCTTTCTTGTTAATTGGGCCAGAAATAACGCCCCCAAACCGGCCTTCTGACGCCCCCTGGGCGGCGGCTTCCATCGCTGCGAGTGCCAGGCGATGACCTTCGGGCGTAGGCTTTCCGGCCGTTATGCTGAAATCGTTTGCACCCACGACGATGCCATTGATGCCAAGTTGTTCGATCCATTCCGCCGGGCCGATGGGTACGATGCCTTTTGCCTCCTCGGGGTGGCTCCTTAGCCACTTGGTGATGAGTTCTGGGCCGACGCCCGCGGGGTCGCCGCAGGTGATCGCTAGCGGTTTCTTATTCATACGGGTGAGGCAAAACGTCCACGTTTGCCACCGAGGAAGAAGTGCAAGAAAGCTAAAGCTTCGGGCGATTGATACGCCCCGCTGTCGATGGCCAGTTGTGCCTGGCTTGTGCAGGTAGTCCCCGGCGAATAAACCTGATGATAGGCCAGTTTAAGCTCCGTAATGCTGGCGGCGCTGATGGCGCGACGGCGCAGGCCAATTAAATTTAACCCCGCAAGTTCGTTACGTCCATGGGCGAGAGCCTGCGGGGGGACGTCTTCGGTGATCACGGCATTGCCGGAAGTGAGTGAGCCGGCTCCGATTCGGCAGAATTGATGCACGGCCACGCCGCCGCTGATGAAAGCGCCGTCGCCGATTTGGACGTGTCCACCGAGCATACAGCCATTGGCGAGGATCACCGCTTTGCCTAAAATGCAGTCATGGGCGACATGACTTCCGGCCATGAGGAATCCGTCTGGGCCGATGATAGTGGCTTGGTCGACTTGGGTTGCCCGGTGGATGGTGACATGCTCACGGATCACGGTGCGTGCCCCGACTTCAACGCGGGACATGATTTGCGCATCAAAACCGAGATCCTGCGGGTCACCGCCGATGACTGCGAAATGGTCTACCTTTACTCCGTCGCCTAATACCGTGCCGCGCTTAATGATGGCATGCGCGGAGATGGAGCAACCTTGGCCAAGTCGGACACCGGCCTCGATGATGGCAAAAGGGCCGATGGTGACGCCGGGTGCGAGTACGGCCGAGGGGTCGATTTGGGCGGAGGGGTGAATCACTTAGCGGGCGGGTTGGTGCCGAATAATTCCAGTTGGGCGGCTTTCACCATATCGTAGAGCCGCAGAAGACGAAGCAACTGTAACGTGTCAGATTTCGCGTAACTTTGACTCGATTCCACGGCTTGAACCAAATTTTCAAGGATAGTTCGAAATGTCAGAACATGATCTACGCCGCTTTCCCGAAGTAGGGTGATGCTTTCGGAGCGTTGAGGCTCTTGCGCGGGGATGCCGGGCAGGATGAGAATTTTGGATAGGGATTGGCCTTCGCGGGGCGTCAGGTCGGCAAAGGCATCGCGGGCGGCTTCCACGGCCTCTTTGCGGACGAACTCAAGTAGGTCGCCCTTTTTAATCATCGAAGGCGTGATGGTCTTGGTGGAGTGCCAGGCCTTCACGGCCACCACGGCGGTGGTGAGCCCGGCTAGGTCGGAACTAAAAAGTTGGAAAGGTAGTTCAGCTCCGCGACGCGGGGTGGGGTTGATGACCAAGAGGTCTCCTTCTTCGTCGGCCCGCTTCCGCCTTGATTGCACGGCGTATTTGCGAGACTGGCGCACAAAAAAGCCGTTCATCTCGAAATATTCGCGGACCAGACTGTCGTCGAAACCCGCCATTATTCAGAGGATGCAGGCGAAGGGGATGATTGGTCAACCCGCGATACGCTCAAAGCCCAAACTCTGCCGGCGCGATAGCCACGGTAAACTCACCTTTAAGCGAGCCGGCTTTGAGGGCGGGCACTAGCTCGCGGAGCGGGGCGGTGCGAATCGTTTCATGGAGCTTGGTGAGCTCGCGGCCGACACAGACGACGCGGTCGGCACCGAGGACTTCCAGCATCTCGTCAAGGAAGTCGCTGATCCGGTGGCAGGATTCGTGGAGCACCACGGTTTCATTTGCAGTCTTGATTGACTCAAGGAATCTCATGCGGGCGGCAGATTTAGGGGGCAGGAAGCCGATGAAACGGAAGGCGTTGGTCGGTAAGCCTGATGCGGACAGGAGCGCAATGATGGCGCAAGGGCCAGGAAGTGGGGTGACGGTCAGGCCTCGCTTTCGGCACTCGCGTGTCACGCGAAAGCCCGGATCACTAATGCCAGGAGTTCCGGCGTCGGTGATTAATGCGATGTTGGCTCCCCCTGCGATTTTATCGGCGATTTGGACTGCCACTTCTTTTTCATTATGCTCGTGGTAAGCCAGCATGGGCTTCGAAATGGAGAGGTGTCGGAGAAGACCGCCCGTCACGCGGGTGTCTTCACAGGCCACCAAATCGCAGGTGGCGATGGCTTCCTTAGCTCGAAGCGTGATGTCTCCGAGGTTACCAAGCGGGGTGGCTACGACCCAGAGTCTGCCAGACGAGCCAGGGGGATTGCCTCTGACGCCTGCAGTCTTTTCAGGCATTAGCGGTAACCTGAGCCTGGCGTGTTCATTCCCGGAAGTCCGCCTTGCCAACTCGCTGGCTGAGACTGCGGGAGCATTGAATCAGATGGCTTCTCAGTGGTCTCACACCCGCTGAGGCCAATCACGACCGTCAGTATCGCAAGAAGAGCTAAGAGCCGAACGCTCATTAGTTGCTGGCGAGTTTACCTGCACCAGAGACCAATTTAACGGTGACACCGGTGGAGATGCCTCTAAGCAAATCACCCCCGGGCAGGATTTGCGCATAGGTGACGCCCGTCTTGACGGACAGCACGCTCACGGCGCCGATTTTCTTTCCATCTTGATAGACTTCAAAACGGCTTTCGGGTTTCACGCCGTTGATATCTCCGACGGAGAAGGCGATATGTCCCGTGGAGGGGTCCAGCGCTATAATTTTGGTCAGGATGCCTTCGTCGCTCGTGGCGCTACCGCCAGCGACCGCGGTTTCGGGCGCAGCCTCATTGAGGGGATCGCGAGGGAAGGGTGGGCGAGTTTCGCTCCGTCCCGCCGCCCAACCGTAGAGTTGGACGTATTTTTGAACGATGCGGTCGCGGGTTTCTTCAGCTTTGGCGGCCTTAGTGGCGTTTTCTTCCATCTGCTCTTTGGTGAACAGGCCAGCGGCTTTTTCTTTCTCCTTAACGAGTTCTTCCTTGGCGGAACTGAGTTCGGCGACCGCGGAATCCTTCTTGCTGTTAGCCTCGGTCAGTTGGCCAGTAATTTCGTCGCGCTTCCGGGTGAGCTCGGCCCGTTCGCCTTCCAGAGTGGTGACATTAGCGGTCAGGCCTTCGATCTTGGTCTTTTTATCGGCCACATCGGCTTGCAGGTCTTTGACGTTTCCTTCGAGGCCTTCGGACTTCTTCCGTTGGCCATTAACGATGGCTTGCAAGGGGGCTCCTAGGTGCGCCATGCGTAAAGAGTAATCCGCGGGGGCTTTGATTTCGGGGTCGAGCGTCGTCCAGGCCGTGCTCGCGGTCGCCGCGGTGATTTTACCTTTCAGGGAAAAGGCGAAGAAGAGGGCGGCACCGGCAGCAGCGAAGCCGATGATGCGAATGAAAGTGTTGAGCTTTTTATTCATGGGGGAGGGGAAGTTGGGGTAAGAGAATTAATTAAGAATGACGAAAAAGGGTCAGGCTTGGATCAGGGTTTTCTTGTTTTGATACAGACCCGGGGTTGGCCGAAATATGCAGGAGTACTTTGAACACCAGTTCCTCCGACCCGACAAGTCCAATTTCCTTGCAGAGGGCCTCGGTGGAAACCCATTTCCCCTTAGTTTTTTCGAGTCCGGCGAGCGCTAGGGCTCTAACCTTAAGCGTATCGGCGGCGGCTTTCTTGCCGGCTTCAACGCCAGGCTGGTGGTAGGCGTTGATACCCAACAGGCTAGCGTAGAGTCCGACGGCACGCTCAAAGAGTGCGATGAGCATTCCCACGGTTTTGGCATCCACCTGCTCAATTGTGAGCGTAATGCTCGGTCGACCGTTACCGGAAAGGGCTTCACGCGTTCCAAGGAAGAAGGCCTGAAGGTAATCGCCTGAAGATACACCGGCATCAACCTCGACGCTTGGGCCGTCTCGATCCTTGAGCACCTCGATAAAGACAGCAAAAAAGTTATTCACACCGTCACGCAATTGTTGCACATAGGCGTGCTGGTCAGTGGACCCTTTGTTGCCGTAGACCGTAAGACCTTGGCTCACTTTGCGACCTTGTAAGTCCAAATCCTTGCCGATCGATTCCATCACGAGTTGCTGCAAGTAGCGGGAAAAAAGCACGAGACGGTCTTTGTACGGCAAGACTACCATGGCTTTGCTGCCGCGTCCCTCGGTGAGGTGGTGCCAGGCGAGGGCTAATTGTGCCGCGGGATTTTTGCTCGCATCGGGGATGCGGGTGAGGCCGTCCATGGTGCGGGCGCCTGCAATGAGTGATTTAATGTCTATGCCTTGAAGGGCTGCGGGCAAAAGCCCGACCGGACCTATCTCACTAGTGCGCCCGCCCACCCAATCCCACATGGGGAAGCGTGCTAGCCAGCCGTCTTTGAGCGCGACTTGGTCGAGCTGACTGCCTTCGCCGGTTACCGCCACCGCATGACGTGCAAAGGGTAGGCCGGCCTGCTTCCAGCGCAACGCGGCTTCGATTTGACCGTTACGGGGCTCAGGAGTGCTGCCCGACTTTGAAGTGACGATGACTAGGGTCGTGCCCAGGCGATTTCCCAGCCCGTCCATCACCCGGTCGATGCCGTCCGGATCGGTGTTGTCGATGAAATGAACGCGAAGTTTATCAATCTTTTTTCCTAAAGCATCAGCCACGAATTGAGGGCCGAGTGCAGAGCCACCGATACCGACGCAAAGGAGATCCGTGAAGCTGCCATGCGTGCCTTGAATTTGACCGGCGTGGATTTTCTGCGCGAATACCAAGATGGCTTCGATGGCCTCAGTGATGGCGGTGCTGATCGCAGGAGTGGGCGAAAGTTCGGGCGTGCGAATCCAGTAATGACCCACCCTGCGTTTCTCGTCAGGGTTCGCGATTGCACCCTTCTCGAGGGCGTCCATGTCGGCGAAGGCTTGGGCTATCGCGGTGGCCATTTTATTTTCGAAGCCAACGGGCGCCGGCGCACGACTGAAGTCGATGGCGAAGCCATGCTGAGGGAAGTTTAATAAATGCTTTCGAAACTGGTTGAAGGAATTATCCACGGGAGAATATCTTCTCACTTTGGGACCCGATTGGCAACCTTGGAAGGGTGCTTAAAGGGTACAAATAAACAAGGGGAGGGCCCATTCGGCCTTCCCCTTGCGGAAATCGTTATCGGTAAACGCTTCGCTTAATCAGCGTCCGTAATCGCGCCGTCCGAGGCTGAGGAAACGAGTTTGGCATACTTGGCTAAAGCCCCCCGCGTTTCTTTGGGTGGGGATACTTTCCAGGCCTGCAGGCGTCGGGCGATTTCATCCGCCGGTACGATGAGGTTGATCTCATTCTTCTCCGCGTCGATGACGATGCTATCGCCGTTCTGGACGATTGCGAGCACGCCGCCGACGGCCGCTTCCGGTGTGATGTGTCCGACGACGAAGCCATGGCTTCCGCCCGAGAATCGTCCATCCGTGATCAGCGCCACCGTTTTGCCCAGTCCCTTGCCCATGACGGCACTAGTGGGTCCAAGCATCTCGCGCATGCCAGGTCCGCCCTTAGGGCCTTCGTTGCGGATGACGATGACGTGGCCGTCTTTAACTTCTCCATCAAGAATACCCCGCAAGGAAGCTTCTTCGGATTCGTAGACGATGGCCTTGCCGGCGAAATTATTTCCTTCTTTGCCGGAGATTTTGGCGACCGAGCCTTCCGGCGCGAGGTTACCGCGCAAGATGCGGAGATGGCTGTTGGCTTTAATCGGGTTCGATAAGGGGCGGACGACGTCTTGGTCTGGCGCATAACTCCCGACGTTCGCCAGATTTTCGGCGACAGTTTTACCGGTGACAGTCATGCAGTGTCCGTGCAGCAGTCCGGCATCGAGCAGCATTTTTAATAGGGGCTGCAGGCCGCCAATCCGCACGAAGTGTGCCATGTTATATTTGCCGCTGGGCTTGAGGTCGGCCAAGACCGGTACTTTGCGCCCAACGCGTTCAAAGTCTTCAAGGGTTAGTTTGATGCCGGCCGAGTGAGCCATCGCGATCAGATGCAAGACGGCGTTGGTCGATCCGCCTAAGGCGATGACGACGGTGATGGCATTTTCAAACGCCGCCGTGGAGAGGATGTCGGAAGGGCGGATGTTGCGTTTGAGCAATTCCAAGACGGCTTTGCCGGCGCGTTCGCAATCGGCTAGTTTATCTTTGGAGTTAGCGAGCTGCGCGGAACTGTCCGGCAGGCTAAGGCCGAGGGCTTCGATCGCGGAGGCCATCGTGTTCGCGGTATACATCCCCCCGCACGAACCTTCTCCAGGGATGGAGCAGGTTTCGATTTCCTTGAGCTCAGCCTCGCCGATTTGCTTGCCGGCATATTTTCCGACGGCTTCGAAAACGGTAACGATATCGGCGGATTGTCCGCGATGCAGTCCTGGTACGATGGTTCCGCCGTACACAAAGACGGAGGGGCGATTAAGCCGAGCCATGGCCATGACGCAGCCCGGCATATTTTTATCGCAGCCGCCGATGGTGACCAGCCCATCGAAGCCTTCGGCGCTGGTCACGGCTTCGACGGAGTCCGCGATGATCTCGCGGGAGACGAGCGAATAACGCATGCCCGGGGTGCCCATGGAAATGCCGTCCGAGACCGTGATGGTGCAAAAGATGATGGCCTTGCCGCCCGCTTCGTCGGCCCCCTTGGCCGCTTGGGTGGCCAGGCGGTCGATGTGCATATTGCACGGGGTGACCATCGACCACGTCGAGGCAATCCCCACGATGGGCTTATGAAAGTCCGCATCGGTGAAGCCTACGGCCCGCAGCATCGCTCGGCTGGGTGCGCGGTCGGGGCCGTCGACAACGATGGCTGAGTGGTGGCGGGTGGAATGGGCGTCGGTCATGGGTGGGAAAGTCTGCGGTTGTCAGTCGGTTATTGCCCCCTAATAAAAGGGGAGGGAGCGGACATTGAGCCGCACTTACCCTGCCGACAACCCGATTTAAAAACCTCCTTCCCGTGGAATTCAATCTTAAGAAAATTATCAAGGCGCTCCTGTTCTCGACCTCGGAGGCGGTGTCCATCAAGGACATCCAGAAGGTCGTGCACCGGTACCACGCCCAAGCGGCCCCGATTAATCCCGAAGAGCGTCCCGAGGGCCAGGCGGAACCGGCCTCAGTTGCTCCCGTCCAGGAGATCATCCAGGACATCATCGACCAAGTGCCTACTTTGCTGACGGCAACTCAGATTCGCGAGGCTGTCGACGCTTTGGAGGTCGAGATGCGCGAGGCTAACGATTCCTGCCGCATCTTGCAGGGTCCCGAAGGCTTTCGCTTGGTGATCTCTCCCGCCTACGCCGATTGGGTGCGTCTGCTTCGTGGGGAACCTCGTCCGCAACGTCTAAGTCCGGCGGCGCTCGAAACGCTTTCCATCGTGGCTTACCGCCAGCCGGTGACGCGTTCCGAGATGGAGGCGATTCGCGGCGTTTCGATCGACAGTGCTTTGACGCGACTTTTAGAACTCGAGCTGGTCGCCGTGACGGGCCGGGCCGAACTTCCTGGACGTCCGATTCAATATGGCACCACCGATCATTTCCTTGATTTCACCGGCTTGCGTTCTTTAGGCGAATTGCCTGCGTCGGACGTACTTTCTCCCGCTCAGATTTCCGAATGGATTACGCGGGCCACCACGCCGGTCAATGTCGGCGATGCCGAGATGGGCTTGCCTTTGGACGATCAATCCTCGGCGGCGGTCGCCACCGAGGAATCGCCCCCCCCAGTCGCATGAGTTTGGAAAATCATCGTCGGGAGGTCGATCGTATCGACCGGGAGATTTTGCAACTCATCGGGCAGCGGTTGAATGTCGCTAAGTCCATCGGCGAAGCTAAGCAAAAAACCGGTGCGGCCGTCTATTCTCCGCAACGCGAAGAGCAGCTGCTCCGCTCTTTAACCGAGGCCGCCCCGGGGATTCCGGCCTCAGGTTTACGGGCGATTTACCGCGAAATCATCTCACTCTCCATTGGGGCCCAGATGGCCAAGCCGGTCGCTTACCTCGGCCCTGAAGGTTCTTTCACGCAACAAGCCGAAGTCAGGGCGTTTGGCTCCAGCGTTCCGTCGCTGCCCTTGCGCACCATCGCGGATATTTTTGCCGCCGTTGAATCCGGCGAGGCGACTTACGGCGTCGTTCCGGTAGAGAATTCTACCGAGGGCGTGGTCAGTCATTCGCTCGATCTTTTGGCAGAGTCCGAACTAAAGGTGGTTGCGCAGGTGACCCTTTCGGTCGAGCAATGCCTGGTCGGCCATGGCACCTTAGCCGATATCACCCACGTTCTTTCTAAGGACATCGCGTTGGCGCAATGCCGCGGCTGGCTCGCACGTCATCTGCCGAATGCGGTCCTGGTGGAGACCGATAGCACGGCGGCGGCGGTAGAGAAAGTCGCCCACGAACCCAAAGGCCAGGCGGCCGTCGCTTCTTCTGCCGCGGCGGAGTCTCGCGGAGTGCCTATCCTCTCTCGTGGAATCCAAGATCGCCGCGATAACGCGACCCGCTTCTTCATCATCGGTCAGGGTGCCAATCCGCCAGGTGAGACGCCGGAAGTGACAAGCGTGGTGCTGACTTTGAAACATGAGCCCGGCTCATTGCAGGGAGCGCTTAGTGCTTTTTCAGACCGCGGCATCAATCTGATCCGGATCGAATCTCGGCCAAGTCGTCGGCAGGCCTGGGAGTACCAATTCTTCATTGATTTCCCGGGGCATTGGGACTCTCCGGCGGTGCAAGCCGCCGTCACGGAATTGAAAGGCCGCTGCGAAGTCGTCAAATGGTTGGGCAGCTACCCGCAATCAGCCGGATGAGTCGCCGCGCCCTAGGTGGCGTCATCATCACGGTGCTCGCCGTCACCGTGGGGGCTTCGATTTGGGCCTGGTGGTCCGCGTGGTCCGCCCCTTTAGTCAACGTGGTCTTTCGCCCGACTTTTTCGGTCGAAGGGATTTCCACTGGCACGCCCGTCCGCGTCAAAGGCGTCGTGGTCGGCCAAGTGGTTTCGTTAGGATTGCGTTTGGATGCGGAGGGAAGGTTGCGACCCGAGGTCAATCTCACGCTCGACCCAGCCACGCTCGAAGACCGAGGCTTTGCCGATCGGTTGCGTGGCGATCAATTGCATACCGAGGTCGAGCGTGGCTTGCGCGTCCGCTTGGTGTCGGTGAGTCCGGCCTCAGGATTATTGCAAGTCGAGTTGGTGTGGGATGCGACCGTGCCGCCGCCCGCCCGCCTGGACCGCAATGAAATCGCCCCTCTGGGTGGCACGATGCAGGGTGCGATGGAACGTATAGCTAAAGAGTTGGATTGGGTTTCGCGCCGCGACTTTGCGCAGATCGCCGAAGGTATGGAACGCGAGCTGGATAATTATTTCCCGAAATCAAACCCCGAGCACGCGGCCCAGTTTTCAGCAATCTTGGTGAAAAAAACTTTAGCCATCGCCGAAGCAACCGCCCCCGAATCGCTGGGGGCCAAGGCGGCTGAACTGCAAATCGCTTGCGCTCGCTTACGTCAGTCGGTCGAAGCGGCTGACCGTGCCATGGATGGGGAGTCGCTTGCTCTCTTGCAGGTCCGTTTGGCCGATGCCGGGGCGGTGATGGCCTCGTTTTCGGCTTCCTTGGAGGGGTCGAAGGCCAAGATGACGGAATCTGCCGCCGAGGTGACGGGAGTCTTTAAGTCGATTTCAGAACTGGCCCAGGCGTGGTCGAAGAAAGCTCGCCGTTTGACCACCGAGCCGCTCCCTCGCTGAGGGAACAGGCTTGCGGCGGACCGTCTGAAAGGGGATAGGTGAAGCCCTCCTATGGCTGACCCGACCGACAAGATGGAATCCATCATCAACCTGTGCAAGCGCCGCGGGTTCGTCTTTCCTTCCTCGGATATCTACGGAGGGTTTAATGGGTTTTTTGATTACGGCCCCTTGGGCGTCGAATTGAAGAATAATATCAAACAGGCCTGGTGGCAGGATTTCGTCCATCGCCGCGATGATATCGTAGGCTTGGATTCCAGTATCATCCATCACCCGACGACTTGGAAGGCTTCCGGACATATCGAGAATTTCACCGACCCGTTAGTCGATTGTAAGGAGTCCAAGCTGCGTTACCGGGCGGACCAGCTTTTCTTCGCCCCCGTGCGCGTGGGCGGCGAGACGATCGGTTACGTTTCCGTTCTCGAAGATGACGGCATGCAGGCCAAGGCCGAAGAGATGGCCCATGATATGAAACGTAAGTTAGCCAAACAAGGGGCGCTCGAGCCTCTGGTGCTGAAGGATTATACCGAGGCTAAGCCGGAAGAGCACGCCCTCGTGCCTTCGCCGGCCACCGGTAAGCCGGGCTCACTCACGCCTCCCCGCTCGTTCAACATGATGTTCCAGACCTATGTGGGCGCGATGCAGGATGCTTCGGCCATCGCTTTCTTACGTCCCGAAACCGCGCAAGGGATTTTCATCAATTTCAAGAATGTTGTCGATACGGGCCGGGTGAAGGTACCTTTCGGTATCGCCCAAATCGGGAAGGCTTTTCGCAACGAGATTAATCCACGCAATTTTATCTTCCGTTCGCGCGAGTTCGAACAGATGGAAATCGAATATTTCATCTCCCCGTCGGCGGACTGGGAAGTCGCCCACAAGGATTGGATCGAAGGCTGTCTGGCTTGGTTCGAGTCGATCGGGATTCCGCGGGCGAAGCTGTCCCTTTACCCGCACCCCAAGGAAAAGCTGGCTCACTATTCGAAGGGGACGACCGATATCATGTTCGAGTTTCCTTTTGGCGTCCAAGAGCTGCAAGGCGTCGCGGCTCGCGGCGATTTCGACTTAACCCAGCACAGCACGGTCTCGGGCCAGAAGCTTGATTGGTTCGATGAATTGGCTAAGTCCCGGTTTATTCCCCACGTGATCGAGCCGTCGGTCGGCGTCGACCGGGTCTTCTTGGCTTTGCTCACCACCGCCTATCATGAAGATGAGATCGAAGGTGAAAAGCGCGTGGTCTTGCGCCTGCCTCCGCGGGTCGCGCCTTTTAAGGCCGCGATTTTCCCGCTCGTTAAGAATAAGCCGGAGCTCGTCGAGCGGGCCGAAGCCTTGTATCGCCGGCTTAAGAAGCGGTTTAATGTCTTTTACGATTCCGCCGGTGCCATCGGCCGTCGCTACCGTCGCCAAGACGAAATCGGCACGCCTTATGGCATCACCATCGATTTTGAGACGATTGAGAAAGACGCCGGCGTGACGGTCCGCGACCGCGATACGCTGGCTCAGGTGCGGATGACCGAAGACGAATTGGTCCGCTTCTTGGACGAGAAGGTTAACGGGTAACCGTTAAGCTATACTCCAGATCGCTCGCTAATCCTGCCAATCTCCGGCGGTCACACAGGCTGGCGGCGATGGCAAGGTTATGTAAGCCCTGCGGCAGGTGCGCCAAGTATTCCGGTCGACCCTTCTTATTTCCGAGGAATCCGTAGGCGCCGCAGGCCTGCAGGAGGCGTTGCGTCGCCGCTACGTGCAAGAGGTGCGTGAATTCGTCTCGCGAACCTTTCCAGTCGGAAACTTCGCGCGCATGATCCTCGATTTCGACCCGCCAGAGATCCATATCCTTGCGGGTAAGGTAAGGGTCATAGGCGAGCGAGGCGAAGTCATAAAAGGCGCAACCTTTGCGCATGCCCTGGAAATCGATAAGCCAAGCCGCGTCAGCGCGGACCAGGATGTTCTGCGATTGGAAGTCGCGATGGATGGCGACCACCGGCTGGCCGAGCAGTTCCCGAGCCAGTGATTCCATTTCCGGGAGGACGCTCCGGTCGAATTTCTTTCCAGCCAGGACGTTATCTTGGAAGTATTGCCGCTCCCATTGATAAAGGGCCGGAGAGAAGGGCTCCATGAGCGTGATCCCCGCGTTGGTGGCGGCTTCGAGACCGAACTGGTGGATTTTAACGACTTGTTCGATGGCAGAGCCAAAGGCTGACCAGGGGAAGCCCGGCCCCTGGGTCAGCGACCAAAGGTCGTCCGAGCCAAGGTCTTCAAGCAGAAGGATTCCGCGATCATGGTCTTCGGCGATGACGGTCGGGACGTTGACGGCGGCTTGGCCGAGCAAGGCGTGCGCGATGCTACCGTAGATCAGATTTTCTGGGCGGCTGTCATCGTACACGCAAAGAATGGCTTCTTTGCCAGCCGCATTCGAGACGCGATGAAATTTACGTCCCGAACCACCCTTGAGCATTTTGCCTCCGTCTACCAAGCTGTAACCGAGATGGGTGGCGGCTTCGGCCGGCGTCAACGCCCCGCGTACCAGCTTTTCAAGTTGGGCCTTGATGGTATTGTATTCTTCAATGGTCCCGAGGTCGTGCCATTGGGGAGATGAGTCCAAATATGCTTGGATGCTGTCAGGCTGGCCTGGAATCTTGCATAAAAATTGTTCGACGATGGATTCGATGGCAGCCGGAACGCTTTGGGCAAAAGCTCGGGTGACGATGCAGATACCCGTGTATTGATAAGCGCGATCGGTTTTCCCCAGCCGATCGCGTAAGTCGGTGACCCTGCCTTCGTCGGTCACGCGGACGTTACAGTTAGGCCCTTGCGCCCGCACGACCAGGGTGGCTTCAGCCCCATCTCCTTGGTGGTGGGCGTAGGCTTCGCTGACATTGCAGCTCGATAAGATATCTCCATTCCAGATGACCAAATCGCTCTCATCCTCAGCCAGAAGCGATGCGATGTTGGCCAAGCCTCCGCCTGTCTCGAGTAGCGTCGGTTCAAAGACGAATTTTACTTCGGCACCGCCATAGGTGTGGGCCGGAAAAGCAGATTTCCAGGCCGCCGGGCAATGGTGGGTGTTGATGATGAACCTCCGCGTGCCCGCCGCGATGAGGCGATCCATCGCTTGCATTACCATGGGCTTGCCGGCGAGGGGGAGTAAAGGTTTGGGGCAATTTTCGGTGAGAGGCCGAAGGCGGGTGCCGAGTCCGGCGCCGAGGATGAAAGCCGTCCGGGGAAAGTTAGGCATGAGCGGTTAGGTTGCAGGATGGGCAGATGCCGTAGATTTCCATGATATGAGTAAGGTCGGAGAAGCCGCTGCTGCGAGCCGCGCTTTCAAGACGCGAGGTGTCACAGCCCGGAAGTCGATCGATGCGGCCACAACGCCGGCAGATGATATGATGATGGTGGTGGCCCGCCGCGATGAGGGCATAAAGGCTGCGACCTCTTTCCAGGGGGTGCCGTTGGACGATACCCGCCTCATCGAGGGCTTCGAGGCCACGGTAGACCGTGACAAGGTCGAGGGCGCCATCGCCCGCCGAAGAGTGGATTTCTTCAGCGCTGAGAGGGCCCTTGGCTTCAGCGAGGACCTTAAGCATGGCCAGACGAGGGGTCGTCACACGAAGGGATTTCTCCTTCATGCGGCCGACGGCTGCTTCGATGCGGGTATGGGGGCCTTCTCCGCAGCAGCCATCTTCTTGGCGGTGACCTTGGGTCATGGGCTACAGGCTTGGGGGCGTTTATGACGTGGCAACACCGAATGGCCACTTGCCTCCCGTCCGGGTCTGGTTTGGCTGTCTTACGTCCATGTCCGACTGTTCTGCCAAGCCTTCGGCCCCACGCCGTGAACTCTGCCCAGTGGCCTCCGCCGATTTTAAGTCGGCCGATACCTTTCCTTTGGAGCTGGGGGGTGAATTGCCCTCCCTCAACCTTCGTTACGAAACCTACGGGACTTTGCTGCCCGATAAATCCAATGCGATCTTAGTGCCGCATGCCCTGAGCGGGGATCATCACGTGGCGGGCCGTTATCTTCCGGATGACACGAAGCCCGGATGGTGGGATTGTTTTGTCGGCCCAGGCAAAGCCATCGATACCGACCGATTTTTCGTCATCGGCATTAACTGCCTCGGTGGTTGTCAGGGTTCGACCGGGCCGATTTCCATCGATCCGCGCACGGGTAAGGCCTACGGCGGTTTTTTCCCGGAAATCACCTTGGGCGATATCGTCCGAGCTCAACGCTTGGTCATCCAGCAGCTTGGCATCAAGAAACTACATGCAGTGGTCGGCGGTTCAATGGGCGGCATGCAGGCGTTAATCTGGTGCGCAGACTATCCCGCCGAGGTGGGTCGCATCGCCGTGTTGGCGGCAGGCTTAAGTCAATCGCCGATGGCGATAGCCTTGAACGCGGTTTCGCGTGCCTGCGTGGAGACGGATCCGAATTATCGCGGCGGCCATTACGCCCCCGGGGAAGGGCCCGTCTCAGGTCTGGCGGTGGGCCGGATGCTCGCGCATATCAGTTACCTTTCTTCCGCTTCTTTTGAGCAGAAATTCGGCCGGGCCCGCGTGCTCGGCGCCCAGCCCAATAATCCGGTCTTCTGGCAGGTCGAAAGCTACCTCGAACATCAAGGGCAGTCTTTCGTGAAGCGCTTTGATGCCAATAGTTGGCTACGGATTACCCGGGCGGTCGATCGCTTTGATATGACGGCCCGGGCCGCTGCGGGCGCGCTGTTCTGCGCCCACGGTCCGGACGTGCTCGCTATCGGTTTCTCGAGCGATTGGCTCTATCCCACCAGCGAACTGCGGATGCTTCTCGCCGCCGCGACCGCCGTCGGCGTCAACGCGGCTTATCATGAGGTGATCACGGATGCCGGCCACGATGGCTTCTTGCTTCCCGATACCGGGTTGACCGTTCGTCTCCACGCCTTCCTGGGTTAATCAAAGCCAAGGGGCCAGGACCTTGGAGATATTTTCCACCGTGCGCCCCAGCCACGTCCGGCTTTGGCGATAAAGGTCTTCCGAGTAATGGGACGATTCGACCTCCCATGAATTAATGAGGGCATTGACGGTCTCAATCGCCGCTGGGTCACGGACCACGGCGCCGATTTCATAATTCAAGAATAGCGAGCGCATGTCGAGGTTGGCTGAACCGACGACCAGGTGTGCGTCATCGACGATGACAAGTTTTGCGTGTAAGACATCCGGCTTAAAAAATAAAATATCAGCCCCCGCGTCGCGTAACGTCCGCAGGTACCAACGTCGGGCGAGATCGAGCAGCCGATGGTCTGATCGGCGAGGCACCATGATCCGCACGTGGCGGCCGGCTTGGGCGGCGGTGACGAGCAGGGAGAAGAGCACGCGGTCCGGCACGAAGTAAGGCGTGACGATAGTGATCGAACGCTTACAGTTCGAAAATAACTGGACGTAGGCATCCCAAAGCGGATCCTGTTCGCAATCAGGTCCCGAGGCGATGATGGCGACCCGGGCTTGGCCGACGGGGCGTGGTCGTTCGCGCAGCTGGGTCGCAAAATTCATCGGAGGTTCGTCCGTCGCTTGGCACCAATCAGCGATAAAGATACGTTCGATCGAAGCGGCCGTCGGGCCTTCGATGCTGAATGAGCAATCGCGGAAGCGTCGATTCGAAGGGGATTCCCCCATGTACTTCAGGCCGAGGTTCTGTCCGCCGATGATGGCGGTCTTGCCGTCAAAAACCGCAATCTTGCGATGGTTGCGCCAATTCGCCGACCCTTTGCCGCGCATGGGTAGCGCGGGGTTAAAGCGGGCGATTTGTCCGCCGGCGCGATGGAGTGGCCGACAGAGTGTCAGCGGTATGCCCCAACTTCCGATGGCGTCGACCAAGATGCGCACTTCGACGCCAGCCTTGGCGCGGGCGGTGAGGAGGCTCACGATTTCGCGCCCGACGGCGTCGTTGCTCAGGATATAAGTCGAAATATAAATTCGCTTTTGAGCGCCGCGAATCTGAGTCCGTAAGGCTTCAAGGGTGTCGCGTCCATGGCGATCGCCGAGGAGGCGGAAGTTATTGCCGCCGAAATCTGGCTCTTCGCTCAGCCGCCAAGCCACCCGGTTCACTTCTTTTTTTGCATCCGCCAGCGACGAATGCTTCCTGCCGCCAAAGAGGTAGATGATCAATGCGGTGAGCAGTGGGAAGAAGTATGCCAGCGGCCCCCAAAGAAGCAGATAGGCTGCGGAGACGCGGGCCCGCATCATACGCAGTAACACGTAGACTTGGCAGCCAGTGCGCAGCGCTGTCATCGCTCCGGCGGAAATGAGCTGGGTCCATTCCGCGATCAGTACGACCACAGTCGTTAGCAGCGCCAGCGTCGAGCTGCGAGTCAGTCGACCGTATCCCTGGAAAGGAACCATGCCTGCACGATAGGCGGTAAGTGGCCTATGGGTACAAAAAAAGACCCCGGTTACCCGGGGTCTGATTCGTTGGACTAAGAAGGTTCTTAGTTGCCGGCCTTGTCGAGAAGATCGCCGAGACTGTTGAAATCTCCGCTGCTCGAACCGCCACCCACCGAGCCACCCGCCGAAGGCGCCGGGGCGCCACCCGTTGATGGACCCTTGATGCGTTCGTAGCTGGAGATTTCGGCCTGGAGACGTTCAGCGTCGTAGCTGGCGGCCTTAATCGAAAGACCGATGCGACGGTCTTCTTTGTCGATTTTGATGACGCGAGCCGTGACTTCTTGACCGACCTTGACGATGTCCTTGACGTTTTCAACGCGCTGTTCGGCGAGTTGGGAGACGTGGACAAGGCCGTCGATTTCGTCGGAGAGTTCGATGAAGGCACCGAAGTTCGCCACCTTGGAGACCTTGCCGGTGACGAGGTCGCCGATGCGGAACTTGCGGTCGATTTCGCTCCATGGATCGGTCTGGGTCTGTTTGACGCCCAGGGAGATGCGCTGTTGATCGACATCGACATCGAGCACGATTGCTTCGACGTCGTCGCCTTTCTTCATGACTTCCGCCGGGTTGTTGATGCGGCGAGTCCAGCTCATGTCGGAAACGTGCACCATGCCATCGATGCCATCTTCGAGTTCGACGAAGGCGCCGTAGTTGGTGAGGTTGCGCACCTTGCCGCGGACGCGAGCGCCCACAGGGTAGTTGTGACGAACCTTTTCCCAAGGATTGGTTTCGAGCTGGCGGATGCCGAGCGAGATCTTCTGCTCTTCCTTGTTAACGTTAAGGATGACGGCATCCACTTCCTGGCCGACCTTAAGGATGTCGGAAGGCTTCTGGACGCGCTTGGTCCAAGAGAGTTCCGAGACGTGGACGAGACCTTCGACGCCGCCTTCGATTTCGACGAAGGCACCATAAGCGACGAGATTGACGACCTTGCCGTGGACTTTCTGACCCACAGGGTAACGCTTCTCGATACCTTCCCAAGGATTGGCTTGGGTCTGCTTGAGGCCGAGGGAGACGCGTTCGCGCTCGCGGTCGACTTCCACCACCATGACGGTGATTTCTTCGCCCACTTTGACGACTTCGCTCGGGTGGCCGATGCGGCCCCAGCTCATGTCGGTCACGTGCAGCAAACCGTCGAGACCATCGAGGTCCACAAAGGCGCCGTAATCGGTGATGTTCTTGACCACGCCACGACGGATCGTGCCGGGTTTGACTTCTTCGAGAAGCTTGCGACGGCTTTCGCCGCGTTGTTCTTCGATGAGTTCGCGACGGGAGACGACGAGGTTCTTCTTATCTTTGTTAATCTTGATAATCTTGAAGTCGAAGGTCTGGCCCACGAACTGTTCGAGATTCTTCGGAGGATTAACGTCGATCTGGGACGACGGCATGAAGGCGTCGACACCCACGGAGACGATGAGTCCGCCTTTGACGATGGATTTGACGCGGCCTTGGACGATGGAGCCTTCTTGGCAATTAGCCTCGATGCTTTCCCACTTACGAATTTGTTGGGCGCGATCGTAAGAGACGGAAGGGGTGCCATCCTTGTTTTCAAGCTTTTCGAGGTAGACCTCGATCTGCATGCCGACTTGGACTTCGGCCATATCAGGGAATTCGCCCTGAGGGATGAAGCCTTCGGACTTACCATTGATATCGACGACGACGAATTTGTCTTCGCGGATTTCGGTCACGGTAGCGTGAATGACCGAGTGTGCTTTGAGCGCGCCGAAATTAGAATCGGCGAGCAGTTTTTCCATGATGCTCATTGTGTTTTGACTGTTTCTCCTGGTCGTCGCGAGCGACGGTTCCAGGGTTTGGTTGTGGTTGTTGTTTTCCCTAAGGAGAGTCCGCTGACAGGTGTCAGAGGGCCGAAAGGAAGATTGAACGAACCGTCCGACAGCGGGGCTGGCAAGCCGATTATAGGCAGAAATTGAACTGGAAAGGCTTTCGACTGCAGCCAGCCTCGGCCGCTTTACTGATTTCGGCTATTTTAGGCCTAAAAGACTACTGTTTGCTCTGCAGCCGTTGCGCGTAGTCGCTAATCCCGGCCGCCACCGCTTCAGCGATTTTTTGACGATAGGCCGGATTGGCGATCTGTGCCCCTTCGCTTTTGCTCGAAATGAACCCCCCTTCGACCAGCACGCCAGGGCAATTGAGCGTCCGGAGGACGGCGAAACGAGCCCGCCGAACTCCCCGGTCTTCGGCGCCAGTGCCGGCGATGATGCGGCGCTGGATACTCCAGGCCAACTGAAGGTTAAAGGCGTCGAAACGATTGCCGGCCTCTATGGAAGTGTCTGCTTTGCCTCGGGCGGCGTTGGTCGAACGTTGGCCGGCCGGGCTGAGGCAATAGGTCTCGATGCCGGAACTGTTTGAATCTCCTTTGGTCCCGCCGTTGTAATGAAGGCTCACGAAAAGATCGGCTTTATTTTTGATGGCGATGGGCGCACGCTGATCAAGTTCGATCGCAATGTCTTTTTCGCGGGTCAAGATGACTTCAAAGCCGAGCTTATCGAGAATGAGTTTTAGGCGGATGGCGGTATCGAGCGTCGCGGCTTTTTCATTGTAGTTGAGCGTAGTGTTCTGTTTGCCAGGGTCTTTGCCTCCGTGTCCAGGGTCGATAATGATCCGCTTCGTGCCGGGCATCGGGGTGGGTAGCTTCCAATAAAGCGGCACCAGGATTTTTTCGTAATCCAGTCGCGAGACGGTGAGTTTGCCGTGCGCCAGACCGACGGTTTCGTTCAGGTATAACTTAATGCCGTCGACCCAAAGGTAATCGCGGTTCCGCTCGGCGTAGAGCCCGATGCCGCCTTTGGCCCCGTGGCGCTCGGCTTCGGCGGGGTCGCCTTTTTTTTGTTCTAATTCGTGAAGACCAAGTTGTCGCAAGGAATCGCCGAGATAAATGTCACCACTCGCCGCAAATGTCCCTCCGGCGCAAAAGCACAAGAGGGTAGCGCTGCTCAATAGTTTGGCGACCAGGTGTCGCACAAAATTATTCTGCGTCGTTCTCGCCGTTATCCACCGAGGAGTCATCTTCGCCGTCTTCGTCTCCGGGCATTTCATTGTGCACGAGTTTACGCTTGTTCTGTTGGACGGGCGTGAGGCCGACGACGATAGCCCGGCCGCTGCGCTTGGGCTCGTTGTCCCGGGTGCAGATGTGCGAAAGCTCGTTGATGGCCCGGGTGATCGTATCAACGCCGATTTCCGGATGCTCAAGCTCCCGATAACGATACTGTAAAAGGAGTTTAACCTTATGGCCGTGGTAGAGGAAGTTTTCGGCCCGGCGCACCTTGATCATCAGGTCATGGACGTCGATACGTGGACGGAGTTTTACTTCCTTCACCTTCGTCGTGGCCTTCTGGTGCTTATGTTTCTTGGCCTCTTCGTAAAGGTACTTGCCGTACTCCATCAGTTTGCAGACCGGTGGCACCGCGGTGGCCGCGATTTCAATAAGGTCGACGCCGAGTTCGCGGGCGAGCTCGATGGCCCGTGCCGTCTGCATGACGCCCAGCATATCACCTTTCGGTGAAATCACGCGGACTTCAGTCGCACGGATGCGATCGTTGCGCTTAGGGCCTTTGTCCTCTTTGCGGAAGTTTCCGCGGGGTGGGGCCGACTTATTAGGTTTGGGCCGGGGACTGTTAGGACGATAGGGCGTAGCCATTAGGTAACTTCAGATGTGTCTCGCCTATAAACTCTTTGTTTCACGGCCTTGGTTCAAGCACCGATTATCACTAGGGCTTTTCCCTGGGCCCATGTGGGATTTTATTTCAGGCCCGCCATCGCATCAAGCAACTGTCGCCCATGGGTCGCGGCTTCGACTTTGGGGACGATCGCAATCAGCTTGCCCTTGCCATCAAAGAGGTAGGCGGCCCGCGCTGGGCCCAGATACTTTTTTCCATACATGGACTTCTCCACGATGCCGTCGACGGCTTTGGCAAACTGGTCCTCGGGGTCCGATACTAGGTCGAACTTATAGCCATGCTTGGCGGCATACTTAGCATGGGAGGTGCAAGTGTCTCGAGAGACGGATATAATTTTAAATCCTTGTTTGGCAATGGCTTGCATATTTTTACCCAGCTCAGCGTTCTGGAGGTCACAGGAGGAGGTATTGTTGCGCATATAGACCGAAACAAGGGTGGGCCCCTCGATTAACTCGCAAAAGGGCACCTCCTCGGTTTTTCCGGTTCGATGGGCTTGAACTTTGAACTTCAGATTCGGCTTTTTTCCTAATGAAATCATGTTTTTAAAGGTTTTAAGGTGAGATTAAGGGGGAGCCGGATCTGCTCATTTGTCAAACGGCTGAGCGACTCAACGGGGCCATGGATTACAGGAATCGTACGAACAACGGCTTGGGCCAGCCCTTTCCCCTTTACAAGTCACCCCAGAGTCCCTTTGTTCCGACCCTTTCCCGCCATGCAAAAGACCCGCAAGTCCATCTCCAAGCGCTTCAAGGTAACCGGAACCGGCAAAGTGATGCGCCGCTCCCCTAACGGACGCCACTTGCTGAGCTCCAAGTCTCGCAAGCAACGTCGCCGTGCCAATAAATCCAAGCGCGTCGACTCCGGCTTCGAGAAGAACATGCTGGCTTCGATGCCTTTCGCGTAAAGCGGCGGCTACTATTTTTGGCCGACCGGGTGTTCATTAAGGCGACCCCCAGGCCATCTAAACCCAATAAACACAACATACCAACATGCCTAGAGCAACCAACGGTCCAGCCACTAAGGCGCGCAAGCGTCGTATGATTAAAGCGGCTAAGGGCTATTTCGGAAATAAATCACGCCTGTACGTCTACGCCCTCGAGGCCGTCCAGCGCGCCCAGAAGTTCGCTTACCGCGACCGTCGAAAGAATAAGTCGACCTTCCGCCAATTGTGGATCGTCCGTCTGAACGCTTCCTGCCGTCCCCTCGGTATCTCTTACAGCCGTCTGATCGCTGGCCTCAAAAAGGCTAACATCACCATGGACCGTAAGAATCTGAGCGAGCTGGCGCTTCACGACATGCCGGCCTTCGAGGCCATCGTGACCAAGGCCAAAGCCGCCCTCGTCTGAGTTAACGGTTAATCCGTCCCTCTTTCGAAGCCCCGGTCCTCCGGGGCTTCTTTGTTTCTGGGTGCTTTCGCTTGCCGACTTTCCCCGCCAACACACAAATCTATCCATGCAGCAGCCGCTCGTCCAACTCGTCGCCGCCGCGACCCAAGAGGCTTCCGCCGTTTCGACCCGCGCGGAGATGGAAGCGTTCAAGGCCCGGGTCGTCGGTCCCAACGGTTCCTTGACTCAGGTGATGAAAGGCATGGCGACGCTTTCGAAAGAAGATCGGCCCGTGGTCGGTAAGCTCATCAACGAAGCCAAGAAAGCCGTCGAAGAATTGCTCGCGGCCCTGCAGGCTAAAATTGAAGAGTCCGAAATCGCCGGCGCTTTGGGCGCCCCCATCGATTCGACGTTGCCCAGTCCGGATGCGCCGGCCGGCTCCCTGCACCCGCTGAGCCGTACCCGCGAAAAGATTCTCAGTACCTTGCGCAAATTAGGTTTCACGGTCGCCGAAGGTCCCGAGGTCGAAACGGAGTGGCATTGCTTCGACGCCCTCAATACGCCCGCCGATCATCCAGCCCGCGATATGCAGGATACGCTCTATCTCCCCAAATCTTTTCGCTCCGCCGATGCGCCGCGCAAAGGCGAGGAAGCGATCCTCCTTCGCACGCATACCTCCAGCGTCCAGGTGCGCACGATGCTTTCACGTAAACCTCCTTTCCGGATCGTCGCCCCCGGACGTTGTTTCCGCCGCGATGCGGTCGACGCCACCCACTCGGCCAATTTCCATCAGGTCGAAGGTCTTTGGATTGATCGCAACGTGACGCTGGCCGATCTCCGCGGCGTCCTCGATTTCTTCGTGAAGGAAACTTTCGGCCCCGAGGCAGAGATTCGTCTCCGTCCTTCTTTCTTCCCCTTTACGGAGCCGAGTTTCGAGATGGATCTGCGCTCACCTAATCTCGGCCGTCTTTCTAATCGCTGGCTCGAAATTATGGGCTGCGGTCTCGTCGACCCCAAGGTGCTCGAGCTCTGCGGCTTGGATCCGAACGAATGGTCGGGTCTCGCTTTCGGTCTTGGTCTGGAACGCATCGCAATGCTGGTCCACGGCATCGATGATATCCGCCTTTTTTATAATAACGATACGCGCTTCCTGCGCCAGTTCGCCTAAGCCATGAAAGTTTCACTCCAAGCCCTTGCCCGTCACGTCGAACTCGCCGGCGTCACGCCCGAACGTCTGGCGGATATTCTCCCGATGCTCGGTCTCGAGGTCGAATCAATCCAGTCTTTTGGCCTCTCGCCTTTGCCGCTCGTGGTGGTGGGAGAAATTGTCTCTTTCGAAAAACACCCGAAGGCCGATCGGCTCAGTGTCTGTAAAGTCGACGTTGGTGATGGTACTCCGCGCCAGATCGTCTGCGGTGCCAAGAATTTCAAGGCCGGTGACCGAGTGCCTGTGGCTTTGCCTGGCACGCTAATGCCTGGTGGTTTCGAGATCAAGATCTCCAAGCTTCGTGAAGTCGATTCGATGGGAATGATGTGCTCGGCAGAAGAACTGGGCTTAGGCAAGGGCGAGGACGGTCTGCTGATCCTGACCCCGCGTAAGCCGGCCCTCGGTACGCCGCTCAATCAACTCTATGGTGCACCGGATACGGTCTTAGATATTTCCGTGACGCCAAACCGCGGCGATTGCCTTGGCCTGCGTGGCGTGGCCCGTGATATCGCGGCCGCGTTGAGTCTGCAACTTAAGCCTCTGTCGATCAAGACGGCCGCCGGACTGGCCTCCGTGCCTTCTGCCCAGGATGGATTTAAATTCGTCCGTTCGTCATCCGAGTTCTGTCCTTATTACACGTTGCGCACGTTGCGGAATATCAAAGTCGGACCGAGTCCAGAATGGATGCGTCGCGACCTCGAGGCCGCTGGTCTCCGCCCGATTAATAATGTCGTCGATATCACCAATTGGGTACTCCTCGAACTCGGTCAGCCCTTACACGCTTTCGACGCCAAACAGGTGCGCGTAGGGATCGAAGCCCGTCCCGCTCGCGAAGGTGAAGAAATCGTCCTGCTCGACGGTAAGAAGGTGAAACTTGAAACGGGGATCTGCGTCATCGCCGATGCGGAACGCCCGTTGGTCGTCGCCGGCGTGATGGGTGGCGCCGAGTCCGGCGTGACATCTGCGACTACGGATATTCTTTTGGAGTCCGCTTGGTTCCGTCCCGGCGAAATTCGCCGCGTCGCCCGGCGCTTAGGTGTGTCCACGGATTCCTCTCACCGTTTTGCCCGTGATGTGGATCCTGCGGGCGTCGAGTTGGCTTCGCGTCTCGCCACCGATTTACTTATCGAGCACGCGGGAGCTCAAGTCGTCGGTCCCGCCGTCGCGGTCGGACAGGCACCTCGCGCTGATGCCACCATCGAACTTCCCGCCGGGTACGTCGCCGCCAAACTCGGTACCGTCATCGCTGAATCTGATATTACCGCGGCTTTCACTCGCTTAGGTTTTACGGTCAAGCCGAGTGCTCACGGTCTTTTGGTCGTTGTCCCGTCATTCCGCTCCGACGTCACGCGGCCCATCGATCTCGTGGAGGAATTTGTCCGAATCTACGGAACCGACAAGGTTCCCGTAGGCCGTCCGGTCGCGCCGTTGCCCGGCGAAGAGGACGCTTTGTCTTCGGTCTTTACCCGCGAAGTTTCGACGCGTCTGGCGGGAGCTGGTTTCACCGAATGTTGCCATTACTCTTTGCGTGATGCCGCCGAATTGGAACGTACGCTCGGCGCCGATAAGGCCCCCGCCCTTGCCTTGGATAATCCTCTGACCGCGGAGCAGACTCACCTGCGCGCTTCGCTGCTCCCTGGGCTGGCTGGCGCGCTCGCTCTCAATCTATCCGTCCATGCTGACCCGCAGGGTCTCTTCGAGGTCGGGACGGTTTTTCGTCCGCAGGCGGATGGCACGGTCCGCGAGTTCATCGCCGTGGCTTTTGCCGCTCTTGCCGAGCCCGTCACACGTTCATGGAAATCGCGCGAAGCCTTTGACGGCTTGCGTGCCAAACGCTTGCTCCAAGATGTGGCCGCCCTTGCGGGCGTCTCCGCTGTAAGGCTTTCTTTCGGGCCGGCGACAAGTGGTCTTTGGCAGACTAATCATGCCGCAGCCCTCGCGGATCGCGGGCGGACCGCCGAAGGCGCCTGTGGCATCCTTGACCTACGCTGGACGCGTCTGATCGGAATCAAAGGTTCGGTCGTGGCCGGAGAAGTCATCTTCCCGCGTTCGGCATTCGCCGAAACCCGGAAGATTCCGCGCTACGAGGCTTTCTCTTCTTTCCCGCCGGTGACCAAGGATGTAGCCGTGATTGTCCCCGTGGGTATCGCGGCCTCCGAAGTCGAGAGCCGGGTCCGCCAAGGCGCCAGTAAAGCAGCGGGCAAAGAGTTCGTCCTCGAGTCAGTCAACTGTTTCGATGTCTTTAATGGTGTCGGGCTGCCGGAAGGATGCCGCAGTCTGGCCTTTGAAATTCGCTGGCGCCATGCCGCGCGCACCCTCACCGACGAAGAGACTAATCAAGCTCTGGGCGTCGTCATCGCATCGCTTGAAAAGGGCGCCGGTTGGACCGTTCGTCGCTGATCGCCATGGCTGAAGGTTTCGACATCGATCATCTCGCAAAACTCGCCCGTCTGAATCTGACGGCCGCGGAGAAGGTACTTTATTCGTTGCAGCTTAATCAGATCCTGGGCCATTTTCAGGCCTTGGCTAAAGCTGACCTGCCCGCGACGATCGATCTGGCTCGGGTAGTTTCCGAATCAGCTCTGCGCTCCGACGAGCCAGGTCCAGTCCTCGGCGCCGAAACCGTCACCCGCCTCGCCCCCGCCTCACGCGATGGCCAGATCTCCGTCCCGCGTGTCGTGGACGACGAAGCCTAACCATGGACGAACCGCTTCATACGCTTTCCGCCGCCGAGCTCGGTCGTCGTCTTGCCGCCGGCCCGCTGACGTCTCGGGCCCTCTGCGAGGCGCTCATCGTACGCTATCATGCGGTGAATAAAAAAGTCGGCGCCTTCACGCACCTTGATGAAGGAGACGTGCTCGCGCAGGCCGATGCCTCAGATGTCCGTCGCAAGGCAGGGCAGGGGCGTGGTCCGCTCGAAGGTGTTCCGGTCGCCATCAAAGATAATATTGCGGTCAAGGGCCAACCGTTGACGTGTTCGAGTAAGATGCTCGCCTCGCTGGTTTCGCCTTACGATGCGCATGTGACCGAGCGTCTTCGCGCGGCTGGTGCGATTCTTTACGGGCGTCTCAATATGGATGAATTTGCGATGGGCTCATCCACGGAAAATTCTGCCATCCAAAAAACTTTTAACCCATGGGATCTCGCCTGTATTCCAGGCGGATCGTCCGGAGGCAGCGCCGCGGCCTTGGCCGCTGGTCTCGTCCCGCTAGCCTTGGGCTCCGATACCGGTGGCTCGATTCGTCAGCCAGCCTCGCATTGCGGAGTCGTCGGCTTAAAGCCCACCTACGGACTGATTTCTCGCTTCGGCCTCGTGGCCTTCGCCTCGTCGCTCGACCAGATCGGTCCGATGGCCCGTTGCCTCGAAGACTGCGAACTTCTCCTCGGGGCGCTGGCCTCGGCCGATGCTCGTGACATGACCTGCTTCAGTCCTTCCGATCGTGCGCTCACGCCTGCCGGTGATGCCAAGAAGCTCCGTATCGGCATTCCCAAAGGTTTTCTCGGCAAGGGGGTGGGTGCAGAGGTCGCCACCGCCGTCACCGCCGCGATTGAGTTTTATCGCTCGCAGGGCTGCGCTATTTCCGAAGTCGAACTGCCTTCTGCAGATCTTGCTGTCCCGACTTATTATGTCGTGGCGACGGCCGAAGCTTCCTCGAATCTCGGGCGCTATGATGGCGTCCGCTATGGTCACCGTTCGGCCTCAGCTGGTACGCCCGTCGAAATGATGACGAATAGCCGCTCCGAAGGTTTTGGCGCCGAAGTGAAGCGTCGCATCTTGCTCGGAACTTTCGTGCTGAGCGCGGGCTACGCAGACGCTTATTATATGAGGGCCCTCCGTGCGCGCTCGAAGATACGGGCCGAATATCTCGCGGCTTTGGCTACGGTCGATGTGTTGCTGACGCCGACGGTCCCGACGCCTGCCTTCAAGGTCGGCGAAAAGGCTTCGGATCCGCTGCAGCTTTATCTCGAGGACATTTTCACGATTCCCGCGAATCTCGCCGGGCTGCCGGCGATTTCGGTGCCTTGCGGCAAGTCCGGCCACCTTCCGGTCGGCTTCCATCTCGTGGGCGCACCGCTCTCGGAAGCCAAACTTCTTGCCGCTGGCCGTCTCTTTGAGGCTGCTCACGGTTTTGCTCATCAACAAGCCGCGCTATGAGTTCTTCGCCTTCAGATTGGGAAGTCGTCATCGGCCTCGAGGTCCACGTGCAACTCCACACTCGCGCGAAAGTTTTCGCATCTTCCCCTTGGGGCTTCGGTAAGGAGCCCAACGAGCAAGTCGACCCGGTCGTCCTCGGTCTTCCCGGTACGCTGCCGGTGGTGAACCGCGAGGCGGTCGAGAAATCCATCCTGTTCGGCCTGGTCGTAGGCTCATCGGTGCCAGAACAATGTGCCTGGGATCGGAAAAATTATTTCTACCCGGATAATCCGAAGAACTATCAACTTACCCAGAAAGATTTTCCGGTTGTCGTCGGTGGACAGGTGGAAATCGAACTGCCAGGTGTTTCGCGTAATGTGATGGGCGAGCACAAGTTCATCCGTATCCATCATGCGCACCTTGAAGAAGATGTGGGTAAGCTCAGCCACGCGGGCAGCGGCTCACTCGTCGATTATAATCGGGCCGGCGTGCCTTTATTGGAAATCGTCACCGAGCCCGATCTTCGTTCTGCCGCCGAGGCCGAAGCTTTCCTGCGTTCGTTGGTCGCACTTTTGACCCAAGCGGGCGTGGCGGATTGTGACATGGAGAAAGGTCAGCTCCGTTGCGATTGTAACGTGTCTATTCGCCGCCGTGGTGCCGAGAAGCTCGGTACCCGCACCGAGACCAAGAATTTGAACTCTATCTCCAGCGTCCGTGATACGGTCATCTACGAAACTGCCCGTCAGATTCGCGAGTTAGAGGCTGGTCGCACCATCACGCAGGAGACCCGCGGTTGGAATGCGGAGCTGAGCCGCGGTTATATCCTGCGGGATAAGGAAGATGCCCACGACTACCGGTATTTCCCTGATCCGGATCTTCCCACGTTACGCATTTCGCGCGAAACGGTCGCCCGGTTACAAAAGCTTGTTCCGGAAAACCTTTACGACCGTCAGCGCCGATATGTCGAAAAGCTTGGCCTACCTTTTACGGCGGCCTCCGTGCTGGTGGCTAATCGCGAACTTGCCGAATGGTTCGAGGCGGCCGCTGCCGTTCACCCCGCTAATCCGCAGGGCATAGCCAACTGGGTGACGAATGACCTACTGCGCGACCTTGCGGCCTCGGGCACCGCTGGCGCCCTGCTCACCGACGAGGTGCTCCCCGCGGTTTCGCTGGCCTCCTGTCCGATCAAGCCGGTTCAGTTGGCGGGCTTGGTGAAACTCACGGACGATGGCGTCATTTCTAAACAACAGGCCAAAGAGGTTTTCGCCGAAATGTTTAAGACGGGCCAAGAAGCGGTCGCCATCGTGGACGCGAAAGGTCTTCGCCAGAATAGTGATACGGGCGAGTTAGAGAAAATCGTGCAAGAAGTCATCGCTGACGCCGCCGTGGCTAAATCTATCGCCGAATACCGCGCGGGTAACGAGAAAGCGATCAATGCCCTGAAGGGACCCATCATGAAGCGTACGCAAGGTAAGGCTAACCCGATCCTCATCGATCAGCTTCTTCGCAAATTTCTCGGATGAACAAAGTTTCAACTTCGCCCCTGGTCGCAGGCATCAAGGCCGCGCGCGACAACGCTATTCCGCTGGTTGTGATTCTGCTGGCCGCCGCCGGACTGGTCATCGCCTACAGGTATCAGGTCCCTTTTGTCGTGACGGCACTCAATCGGGTCGGCGCGTTGAATAAGGCCAACCCGATGGCGTTTGCGGCGATTTGCACCGCCATCACCTCAGGTCTTATTCCCTGGATTTTTCGGATGGCCCTCCGCGGCTTGCGCCCGCCGCATCCCCTGGGTGACCTCGTTCATAGCATGGTCTGGTGGGCCGCGATGGGGATGCTCGTCAGCTACTTCTATCAACTGCAGGCAATCTGGTTCGGTGATGAGGCCAATTTGCGTACGGTTCTACTGAAGGTGTCCGTAGATATGGTGGGCTTCACGATTTTAATCGGTGCACCCTTTAATGCGATTTCGCATCTCTGGAAAGATTGCGGTTGGGATACGGCCCGCCTTCGCCGGGCGATGGGCCCGGGGTGGTATCGTCGCTTGGTCTTTCCGAACTTATTGACGAACTATTTTGTCTGGTTCCCGGGTGCGCTCATATTTTACAACATGCCGACCGACCTTCAATTGGTCGTGGCTAATTGTATCGGTTGTTTCTGGGCACTGATGTGTGCCCGGATTGCGGCCCACTCGGGCGTCCCGATTACCGACGTCCATGCTTGAGCCGGATTTCTTGCCCGCTGGCCATCCCTCGCTTGAAACCTTGGTCGCGTTCGGCGAACCTCACCCACGTGCCTGACTTGTTTGGAGAGACTGAACCCGGCGTCGCCGAGGTGGTTCCCTTTGATGGCGGGGCGCGGGCCTACTCGTATTCCGTGCCGGCGGCCCTTAAGGACACGCTGCAAGTCGGCCAGTTGGTCCGCGTACCCTTAGGGGGCCGGGTGAGTCTGGGGGTCGTCTGGAAATACCCTGCCGAACCTTTGGTGGGTACGAAGCTTCGGAGTATCGTCGTGCTTGAGCACGAGCAGCCCGTGATGACCCCCGATTGCTGCAAGCTCGCCGAATGGATGGCCGGGTATTATGGGTGCGGACTGAATTCGGTGCTGGAGACGGTTCTGCCCGCGGCCGTGCGCAAGGGTGTTCGTCCGGTACTCCGTCGGATGTTGTCGTTGATTGCCCCGCCTGAAGCCGAGGCTTTAGCGAAGATGCGTCGCAAAGCGCCCCGCCAAGCTCAGCTCATCGACTTTCTTTCCGCCCAAGCCGAACCCGCCGACCGCGCGAAAATCGCAGCAGATTTAGGCATCGGGCCCTCCGCTGTCGCAGCGTTAATCGCCGCCGGGATGATTAAGGAAGTAACCAGCGTGCAATGGCGCGTGGCTTACGATGACCCCTTTTCCGAAGGTGAAACGGTCGCCGCCGCCGGGCATATTCTCAACCCGGAACAGTTGGCCGCCGTCGCTTCGGTGACCGAAACACTGGACAGTAAAGCTTTCAGGGCGCATCTCCTGCACGGCGTCACCGGCTCGGGTAAGACGGAAGTTTACGTCGCCTTGATCCGTAAGGTGATCGCCGAAGGGGGCTCGGCGATTTTTCTGGTCCCGGAAGTGGCACTGACGCCCCAGACGGTGGGTCGTTTGCGTTCACGCCTGGCTGACCTGGGCGCCAAGGTTGTCGTCTGGCATAGTCACCTTTCGGCCGGCGAACGTTTCGATGCCTGGATGGCGATGTCGCTGGGGCAGGCGAGGGTAGTCGTCGGGGCCCGCTCTGCGGTCTTCGCTCCCTTGCCGAACCTTCGCCTCATCGTCGTCGACGAGGAGCATGAGCCTTCGTTTAAACAGGGCGAAACACCGATGTATCACGGGCGCGATGTCGCGGTCATGCGGGCTTCGCTGCTGGGCGCCGCTTGCGTGCTGGGTTCGGCGACTCCTTCCTTGGAGACCTGGAAGAACGCCACGGCCGACCGCTATGTCCTCAATACGATGCCGAAGCGAGTGGATGACCGCCCGATGCCAGCGTTTCGTATCATTGATATGCGTCGCGAGATTCTGCACTCGAAGGGACAGCATATTCTTTCCCGCGAATTGGTGGACGGTATCCGCGAACGACTCCAGAAGCGCGAACAATCCATCCTTTTCCTTAACCGGCGCGGGCATTCCCGTTCGCTCGTCTGTCCCGATTGTGGCGAAGCGGTGCAGTGCGCCCGTTGCAGCGTTTCGCTGACACTCCATCGTACTAACGACACGGCCCGCTGCCACCTTTGCAACCACCAGGAACGCGCGCCGGTGGTCTGCCCCCAGTGTCGTTCGCCGAAGGTGCGCTGGAAGGGCTATGGCACGCAAAAAGTTGAAGAAACGATTGCACAACTTTTCCCGCGAGCCAAGGTCGCCCGGATCGATGCCGATACGATGGGGAAGAAAGACCTTTTCCGTCAGGTGCTTTCCGATTTCCGGGCGGGTAAATATGACATGCTGCTGGGGACACAGATGATCGCCAAGGGGCTGGATTTTCCGCGCGTGACGTTGGTGGGTATTATCGACGCGGATTTGTCGCTCCAGTTACCTGATTTTCGGGCCGCAGAGCGGACCTTTCAGTTGCTGACGCAGGTGGCTGGCCGGGCGGGTCGCGGCCAGCTCGAAGGCGTCGTTGTGGTGCAGAGTTTTCAGCCTGCTTCGGATCCGATTCAATTCGCCAAACGGATGGATTTCCAAGGCTTTGCCGCCGCGGAATTAGGGAAGCGCTCAGAATTCGGCTACCCGCCTGAACGGCATCTGATCCGGCATATTTTTCGCGGACGTAATGCAGAGAAAGTCAATTTCGTCGCGGACGCTTGGGTCAAGGAACTCGAACGCCTGCACCCTGGCGTCGCCGAGATTCGCGGGCCTGCTCCGTGTCCGTTCGAAAAAATCCAAGATCAGCACCGTCTGCATATCTGGTATCTCGTCTCGGGTGTAAAAACTTTTCTCGGGGCGTTGCTGCCTTTGCGGGCGAAGTTCCTGCGCGAGGAAGATGTCATCGACGTTATCGACGTCGACGCCCAAGACTGCGCCTGATGCGGCTTACCACCAACGCTTACGTTTCATCCACAGGATGATGCCAATCGCGAGCAGGGACATGGTCCCGAGAGCTAAGAAATAGCCATATTTGTGGCCCCATTCGGTATGGATTTCGGGCATGAACTGAAAGTTCATCCCCCAGAGGCCGACCAGAAAAGTTAGGGGAATGAAAACCGAGCTCATCACCGTCAGCGTGCGGATCACTTCGTTGGTCCGGCGTTCTTGCTGGGTATGGTGATACTCTTGCAGATCCTGGAGGATCATGCGCGCATGCTCGATGCGGTCCGCGGCGCGGATGGCGTGGTCATACAAGTCGCGCAAGAACATGTCTAGGGAGGTCGGGAGCAGCGGGTGCTCGTAATGTTCGAGCACGCTGACCATGTCCTTCAGGGGTTGGGCGAGTCGGCTGAGGCGCACGACGATACGCTTGAGGCGGTAGACTTCGTTGAGATCCCAATTATCCGTGCCCTTCAGGATGGAATCTTCCAGCTCGGTGGTGGCGTCTTCGATTTCTTCCGTCTGGTAAAGTAACCGATCGACGAGCGTATCGAGGAGCGAATAAACGAGATAGCCAGCATGCCATTTGCGGATGTTGCCCTTATTATCGGCGATACGCTTCTCGACGGCTTCGAATACTTCTTCGTCGTTTTCGTGGAAGGAAATAACCCAGTTTTGAGCGGCAACGATGGAAATCTGTTGCCCGCGCGGGGTGTCTTCTTCGACGCCGATGCGTACCGCTCGGGCAACGGCCAGGAGTTTTTCGCCATGCTCTTCGAATTTTGGGCGCGAGGTGACGGTCAGGATGTCTTCCTGAGCCAGCATCGGGATGTCAAAAAATGCTCCGACGATGTGGACAATCTGGGGATCGGTGATGCCTTGGACCTGAATCCAGACCATGCCCGGTTTACCGGCATAGCGACCGATGGCATCCAGTTCGGAAAACTCCTCCAGCTTGCAACTGGTCTCATCATAGGAAATGACCCGAAACTTGGTCGGGGCGGTCGACTCAAACGGCGAGGCGGCTGGCAACTCGCCCGGGGCGCGGCCGATTTCCGTCTCCGCATAGGCGGCTTCGCCGGACAAAGGGACGGCATCGGCCTTTAAACCCAAGCGCGTGCGTATTTCCTGCATGCGACGTTCGAGGAACGAGCGGCTCCGGGCTGCTTCCTGCTGTCGTCTTTGTTGCTGCCGACTCATGGGCACAGCATTCCGAGCCTCGTCGGTTTGTCAACGGGTCTGCGGTGCCCTGACTGCCCAGATTATTTAACTTTTTGGCGGGATTTGCTGTTCCGGCGCCCGTTTTTACCGATGCCCATCGATTCGAGTTTCCCCTGATGGATCTTCTGGAAGAGATTGTTGGAATTGATCACGCCGAGGCAATAAAGTGCTGAAGCCACGTCCTCGGTCTTGTCCTTGTTCACCAGTCCGGCATTCGTTAGCCATTGCGCGAGCGCGTTATGGAAATTACTCGGGCTGATGTCCATGCCTTCGCCCCCGAGCCGTAACCAGAACTCGGTGCGCAGCGCGATGGTGCAGTTGCCCCGCTTGTCGTGAGTTCTGCTAATGCGTTTAAGAATGTCGCCTAAGGTTTCGGAGTTCTTGTCAGAATCTTCGCTCATGAGAAAGTTAGTCGAATAGAGGGGGTGGGGTGCAGCTGGATTCAGATGCGAGTAAGTACTTCTTCCACTCGCCGATTTTGTATTTAATTCTGAGATTTCGGGAACCCTTAAATGACATTTACAGTGTAATATTATATAGTTAATAATAATTTGTCCGCCCCAGGGTGCGGCGCGGACTTCAGGCCAAATCTCCGCCCCGGCTGGAGCGGACGGTCTATTATTCGGGTGGTCGCGACAGGACTTGAACCTGTGACTTCTACAATGTGAATGTAGCGCTCTAACCAACTGAGCTACGCGACCTAATCCGAAGTGGCTACTTTAGTGAAGGGAAAACAAGACAGGCAAACCTCATTTGTGTTCCCTCAGGGGCTTGCCATGCCGTCAGATTGCCCAATTATGTCTAGAAATGAATGCCGCCCACACTACTCCTGCGCCACGCGTGGCCGACGAGCGTCTGATTCGGCTATCGGCCTCGGCGGGAGTCAAAGTGAAGGCACTGGCTTTGCGTGAAGCCCAAGGCAGTTTGCTCCGGGTCGCCATTTCCGGCGGCGGCTGCAATGGCCTGTCCTACAAGATGCGTTTCGTCGGTGAAGCCAAAGCGGCGGACATCATGGTCAGGACGGCAGGGGTCGAGGTCTTGATTGATCCGAAGTCGGCTCTTTATCTGCGCGGTACGCAGTTGGATTATTCGGATAAGATGATCGGTGGGGGCTTTAAGTTCTCCAACCCCAATGCCAAGGCCAGCTGTTCCTGCGGGGAAAGCTTTTCTCTTTAGTCTGCGACTAAAGAGAGGGACAGGGCTAGGGCTTGGGACAGGGCTGGTGTTTTTGTCTCGAGGTAGGGGCAGCACCGCGTGCTGCCCTAGTTTTCCTCTGCGTGCCTCTAGGTCACGACGCAGTCGTGACCCTACCTCGATGCAAGATGCCCTAGCCAACCTCCCGGTTTCCGGTCTCCCCTTGCTTGGGAGTGCCTGCCTCTAGTCCGCCGGAATCTCGTCCTTCGCTCCGGCTTCGTAACGTTCGCACCAGGATTTGGACCAGGAGGCGAAGTCCCCTGCGGCGATATGCACGTGGGC
>CAINMU010000038.1 GCA_903850885.1 uncultured Opitutia bacterium
GCCACTGGCGAAACGATTCAGATCAAGGCAAAGAAGGTCGTGAAGTTCCGCGTAGCTAAGGCTGCCAAGGACGCGATCCTCGGCTCGAAGTAATTTACTTCAGTTCCTTAACAAAAGGCGCTCCCACGGGAGCGCCTTTTTTGTTTTTAATTAATTTCCGGCAAGCCCCACCGATATAAAATGCAGGCGGTAACAAAGACTGGGTCGGATTTTCTTGCAGGGAAGCCCGCACGCGGAGTGAATGGGCGTCCGCAATCCGCCCGGGTGGCGAAATGGCAGCCGCAGCAGACTCAAAATCTGCCGCCCTTTAAAGGCATGAAGGTTCGAGTCCTTTCCCGGGCACTTGCAAAATACTAAGGTAGCGCGGCCTCGATTTCATCGAGGCCCGCACCGAGGGTATTGCGTGCGACCACATCCAAGGATTTACGTGCGCCCGTGAGATGCACGGTCGTCTGCCGATACGTAAAACTCTGCCCGGGGGCGAGGGGAAGCGCCGGCGAACTCGATTCGAGTTCATAAAACGGCCCCAGCGGCTTCGCCCCTTTTATCGCCGGCCCATCGTTATAAGCATTGATCACGTCACCGGCGAACGGAGCGGCTTGCTGCTGCCATTGCGAATTAACGTAACCGGCCGGAGCTTCATATTTATTAAAACGGATAATCGTGAGCAACTCGCGGGCGGGATCCCAACTCCCCAGCACCTGGGTCGCCCGACGGGCGCTCAGTCCGATCTTACCTCGCAGTTGCCCATCGCCCTTAAAAAAGACCACCCCATCGCCGACCTTTAAACGCTGCGAGTTTACGGGGCCAAAGTAATCGTCATTCACGATCGGCCCAAGCTCTTCGATTGTCCCGCGCTTAAAAGGGATGACAACCCGTGTCGCGGGCGCGGGCTTCATCATCCCGAGCAGCCAAATGGAAGGCAACCCCGCGGGGGCAGCCCAAGCGGTATCGCCTCGGTTCGTCAAAGTGTTGTCGGTCCGGTAAGCTACGGTTTTCAGATAGACTGGCACCACACTATGGAGTGCGGCGTTTAATTCCGCGTCATCCGTGATTAAAGTCACTTTACGCTCCAACCGTAAATGAAATTCGGAACCGGCGTAGTTCTGCAAAATTCCGTCTTGGCGAAAGACGACATGCGTCGCCGACTTCTCCACGACCGCAAAAGATGCGGTGTCGAGGAGCGGCGGGGTCTGCCAATGGGCGAGATCAAACGCTGCTCCAGGTTTAAAAAACCAGGCGAACGGACCGCCCTCCGGACCCAACCAGAGTCGCTCCTCGCCGCCCCAAGCGTTGATCTGCGGCTGAAGTTTTTGCGAGTTAATCAGCCGACGATTAATCCAACCGTTCCCCGGCAAGTCGGCCGCAAAAGCACTGGACATCACGCGACCCTGATAAGCGGCGGTGGCGACCAAGCAGGCACCCGTCACAGGGTTGCGCAAAACCTGGGCGTCCGCCTTCCGTTGCAGAAGATTCACATCGTCTTGAAAGGTCAGATCATCGTCGGACGTAAAAAAGGCGCAGGCGGTGAGAAAAAAACTGAGGACCAGCACGGAAGCACATCCGCCTTTGGATAACCTTTCCCGGTAAGAGAGCCCCGTACCAGGAAGCCCCACGGTGGCATCAATCTTATTTTTACGCACATTAATCGTCGCGCCGGGCCGACCCACCGAAACCGAGGGGCCCGTCTTCGAGATATTGAGACGTAAAAACTTCCCCAGGGAAACCGAACGGTGAAAGCGAAAGAATCCCATAGTCGGTTTTACTATAAAAACTCTAGATTTTAGGGGAAGCGAGCGATTTCCCTGCCCAGCCGGCGTGGCCTATGACACACTGCGGGCATGCCCTGCCCCGGGTTCGGCTTGCCAAAACGACCCCATCGGCCAAATTGCAGGAGTTCATTATTAGTCGCATCACGAGCAAGCTAGGCGAAAGCCGAACTTGCACCAACCGAGCCCCCAAGGCCGCGGTGGTAATTGAAACCGTAAGGTTTCGAGATGAGAGCCGAAAGGCTAAAATCCTCAACTGGCAGGCTGTTCGTGATGCGTCCCTCTTAACCAACGACGCACATGATCAACACCGCCGAAAATAATCCTTCCCTTCCTGCCGCCCGGCTTTCCATCCGCGTCAGCGAGGTGAACCCACGCCACCATCTCTGGAACAATAACGGGACCTGGTGGATCCACTTCACCGAGCACCTCGCGGATTTCACCAAGCGTCGAGTCCGCCGCTCACTTCGGACCAGCGACGAACTGGAAGCAGTGCGTCGGCGTGACCAATTACTGGGGCAGCTCTCCCTTACACCATGAATGATGCGGCCGCCTTACTCGTCGTCGACCTGCACCTCTGAGCGGCACGGGACTTATAAGCTTTAAAAACGGGCACCCACGCGGACTCCAGTGCCCAGAGTGGCCCCGGGCTGGAACGCACCCACCGATTCGCCGTCATGTTTAAAAGAATGGCGCGCAAAAGGAACCCACTCGGCGCTCGCGCGGAAAAACCACGTGCCGGAGGATTCCAAAAACTGGGTGAAGCCGACCCGCAGGGGCACTTCTCCGATAGCCACGGCCCGAGTGCCATAGGTGGGACTGTCCTGTAATTTAAAAGTGAGTGTTTCGTACGCCACGGTAAAATCTACTGTGGAAGCGTGGCTCTCGTTGAGGAAAGCTCGGACGATAATGCCGTTCTGCAATCCGGTGGTACGGATTTCGACTTCGGCATATTTACAAGGCCGCCAAACGGCTTTGATGTACGGAATCGGTAGCACCGGGGCTTCAAAGCGATCTTCCAACATGACCCCCAGGGCCACATCGGTCTCAGCATCGGGGCGCCAACGGGCGGCCCCGCCTAGGCCCCAACGCTTACCTTCGGAAAGACTGATTTTATCTTCGGCGGCGCATTCCAAGGCGTAGATTAATTGGACACCGTATTTTGAACTCCAATCCCACTGTTTGAAGCCGGTCACCATCACATCCGTCGTATTACCGTAGGATTGGTCGGTCCCGGCAATGGATCCGTTAAACTTGTTCTTATAGTTATAGAACTCGAAATCGATGGCCTGCATGGGCGTCTGCCAAATGATTTCCGCGCCCGTACGGGATCGGCCATAGTCCCCGGTGACGGCGCCGGAGTGGGTGACGCTGTCAGCTTTACGACTTTGCCAATCTACAATCGCTAGCCACTGCTTGGGGGGGGCGGCGACTTCTGCTCCAAGTTGGGCCCAAACGATTGTAGAAAGTAAGGCAAGATGCTTAACTTTAAGCAGGCTGTTCATAGGTTATTTTTAATTACTCTCCTAAACCTTAGGAGGCAAGCGAGGAGCGTGGTCCGTCTTAAAAATGGCACACTAAGTGCTTAATAAAAAGCATCATGCTTATTTTTATTAATTCCCTACCCACCGCCGGCGACAATGCCTGGGTCCTGACGAGTGCCGCCTTGGTCCTGATGATGTGCATCCCCGGGTTATTTCTTTTTTACGGAGGCTTAGTTCGCAGCCGAAACGTTTTATCGATTGCCGCCCAATGTATCGCCCTGACCGCGATGGGTATCCTGATGTGGTGGGCCTTTGGCTACAGCCTAGTTTTCGGCAAATCCCTTCAAGGGTCTTGGGTCGGTCATTTCTTCGGCGGCCTCGAACACCTGGGCCTTACCGGTATCGGAGCGGACGCCAGCGCCTACGAGGGTCGAATCTCTTCGGGGACTTTCGCGTTTTTCCAAGCCATGTTCGCGGCGATCACTCCGGCGCTCATTATCGGCGCCGTGGCTGAACGCATGAAGTTCTCCGCAGTACTCTTTTTCTCCGCCCTCTGGACCTTGCTTGTTTATTACCCCGTGGCACACGCCGTCTGGGGTGCGACCGGAGATTTTGCAGGCTTAGCCAATCCAACCGCCTCCTTAAAGGCTGCGGACTTTGCCGGCGGAATCGTGGTCCATATGACGTCCGGCTGGTCAGCCCTCATTCTCTGTATTATTGTCGGGCCAAGAATTGGCTTCGGTAAGCGTGCGATGCCACCGCACAGCATGGTGCTTTGCGTGCTGGGCACCGGATTACTTTGGGCGGGCTGGTATGGATTTAATGCCGGCTCGGCGCTCGCGGCTGACGGCATCGCCGTCCAGGCCTTCATGACCACCACGCTGGCGGCCGCGGCGGCCACGTTCTCGTGGGCCATCATTGAGAAGCTCCATCGCGGCAAACCTTCGGTACTCGGATTATGTTCAGGTGCGATTGCGGGACTGGCGACGATTACCAATGCGGCGGGTTTTGTTTCGAGTGGTTCCGCCGTACTTATCGGTCTGGTGGCCGGAGCTATTTCTTATTGGGCCTGCTCGGTTCTAAAACGTAAATTCGGGTATGATGACGCCTTAGATACCTTTGGCGTTCATGGTATCGGTGGTACGACCGGCGCACTTGCTACGGCGTTCCTGATGAGTGCGGCTGCTAATCCAGCTGGGGGCGCGCTCATTTCGCAGGGCCTAATCAAAGGCCAATTAATCGCCATCGTCCTCTGCATCGTCTTCTCGCTCGGAGCCACTTGGGCTATCGCGAAATTAGTTGAAAAAACGATCGGCCTGCGCCCCACGGAAGAAGACGAAGCTCAGGGGCTCGATATTGCCGATCACGGCGAAGAGGGGTATACGCAGAACTAAGGGTTTGTTTTCTGGAAAATGGGGCGGGGTTCGTTCGAGACCGACCAATTTGCGTGAAATGAAGCACTCGTTTTGGGTGCATCGTCTTATTTTCGGCACAATTTGGGGTTCGGGCATAAGGCGGGGGCTTGGCACGGGGCTTGCGATAAGCGAATCGCCATGAACTCCCTGTTACGAACGCTCACCATCCTCGCTCTGGCGGCAGTACCCATGCTGTCGTCGGCGCAGACCACCCCCACTCCGGCTCCCGCTCCAGCGGCCGTTGCCGAAGCTGCCAAGACTCCGCCCCCGGCTCCTTCGCTTGAACAGCGCATCGCTGGCCTTGAAGCCTATCTGGGCAACGGCGATCCGACAGCCTCGCTGTTGGTTGGCCCTAAAGATAAAGACGGCAAGCCAACCATTCCGGCTGGACTGACGACGCCGGCGGTCGGCACGGCAGGTCCTGGTCACAATGCCTTCATGATGGTGAGCGCCGCCCTGGTGCTCTTCATGACGCTACCGGGATTATTCCTCTTCTACGGCGGCTTGGTCCGCTCGAAGAACGTTCTCTCCGTCGTCGCCCAATGCTTCGGCTTAGCCGGCCTCGTCACCATCCTCTGGTGGGCCGTGGGCTACTCGCTGGTCTTCGGAAAAAGTTTTGCGGGCACGCCGATCGGACACATCTTCGGCGGCAGCGAATTCTTTTTCCTGAAGGACGTGACCTCGGCGCCCAATACCGATTACGCCTACTGGCTCTCGCAGAACGTCTTCTCGATGTACCAGCTGATGTTCGCGATCATCACCCCGGCGCTGATCGTGGGTGCCATCGCCGAACGCATGAAGTTCTCCGCCGTGATGCTCTTCATGTTGGGCTGGATGTTTATCGTCTACTTCCCGATGGCCCACGCCATCTGGGGTATCACCGGAGACATGAACGGCGTCTGGAATGCAGGTGCGCCCATTAAGGCCATCGACTTCGCTGGCGGTACCGTCGTCCACATGACCTCAGGTTGGTCCGCCCTCCTACTCTGTATCATCCTGGGACCCCGCCTTGGCTTCGGCAAGAAGAGCATGGCGCCTCACAGCATGGTGCTCTGCGCCGTTGGTACCGGCATGCTCTGGGTTGGCTGGTACGGCTTTAACGCCGGCTCGGCACTCGCTGCCGACGGAGTCGCCGCTCAGGCCTTCATGACCACCACCCTTGCCGCTGCCGTCGCCGCTGCCACCTGGGCTGGTCTCGAATGGATCTTACGGAAGCACGCCAGCATCTTAGGCCTCTGCTCGGGTGCCGTCGCTGGTCTGGTCGTGATTACTCCTGCCGCGGGCTTTGTGTCAGCTAACGGTGCAGTCCTGATCGGTGTGCTCGCCGGGGTGGTTCCCTTCCTCGCCGTGGTTTATCTCAAATCCAAACTGGGTTACGATGACGCGCTCGACACCTTCGGCGTCCACGCCGTCGGTGGCACCTTAGGAGCTATCATGACTGGGGTACTCGCCACCGCAGATGCTAACGCTAACCTGAACACGAACCTCAAGGACATCGTGGGCAAGACGCTCTGGATCGAACAGTTCAAGGCGATCGGCATAACCTTAGTCCTCTCGCTCGCGGCAACGTTTATCCTGGCGTACCTCGTGAAGGCCCTGATCGGCCTGCGACCAACGGAAGAAGACGAGTCGCGCGGCCTGGATATCTCTGACCACGGCGAAGAAGGCTACAGCCACAACTCGTAAGCCTTAGCCCGAAATAAAAGGCTCACAGGCCGCCCGAAACCGGGCGGCCTGTTTCATTTAGAGGATACCACAGGGTTGCCAAAAAGCTGACACCTACGCAAAAACATCAATAATTGTTGCCAATTCTCAAATACTGACACCCTAATGTCTGTAATATTGCCCGCCATGATGAAAATCTCTGCCCGCCTGAATGACGACGACTTCCTCGGGACTGCCGAAGATCTTGCTCATTTCGTGTCCGATAAGTTATCCGAACTCGGCTTCGGGGATCGGCATAAGACAACCGAACGTCTGGTCCGTTTCTATACCTACGAGAACCTACTCTCCCGACCTGAACGGGCCTCGGATGACCGGCGGAAGGCAAATTTCGGCCAACTTCAGGTCCGGCAACTCCTTTTGGCCCGCCTTTTATCCGAACGGGGCTGGGATCTGGATCGTATCCGTAACCTTCTCAAGGATAACGCTAAAGTCGAAGCGCTTAATGACCTCATCGACGAATTAGCCATCCCCACCGAGGCGGAAAAGCTTTTCTTCCGGACGCGCAGCAACGCAGCCGATGCTCATCATGATGCCACGAATCTTTCCGAGCCGAGCGACTTCCGCATCCTTGGACAGTCAAGAAATAGTAGCCCGGTTCGCAGCGCGAGCGCCCCATCTCCCCGTTATGCAACAAGCACCCGCAATCAGTCCGAATTAGTCAGCCAGATAAACCGCCTGTCCGAATCCTCCAGTCCGGCCTCAACCTTCAAGATTCTCGTCAAAAAACAGCTCTTCCGCGATGACATCAGCCAGGAAGCCAAAGACTTTTATCGGCAGTTAATGAGTTTCAATCCGACCTCTAAAGGCGACGACCCTAAGCGCGAGCGCTGGACACGGCTTCGCCTGGCACACTGGTGCGAAGCTCATCTTCATATCGATGGCGGCGCCCGACCCACGGTAAAAGATATTGATGAAATTGTGGCAAATTTCCGCAAGTCGTTGATAGAAAATTACCTGTGATATTATGACAGTTGCAAATTAGTGTTAATATTGAGTAAGATACTTTGTCGGTGTTGACAGTTAATGAGGTTGAGGCATGATGAGAGGTTCTTCCTCACCATGAGCCAACCCACCATCGAAATCCTGCCCCTTAAAATGGGCTTCCTCCGCGCCGCCGCTGATGCGACGCATGTCCTCGTCCGCCTCGTCGCCCCGGCTAAACCCGCGGGCGTCACCGAGAATCCTCGCTCCCCCCTCGACCTCGCCCTGGTCATCGACCGCTCGAGCTCGATGTCCGGTCGTCCGATCGCCGCGGCTCTCGAAAGCGCCGTCCGCATCGTCCGCGGCCTCCGCGACGACGATCGGGTCACCGTCGTCGCGTTCGATGATCACATCGAAGTCGTGCAGTCGCTAATCGCGGTCACCGACCGCGAAGCCCTCGCCCTGCGCATCAACGCTATCGATGCCCGTGGCTCGACGAACCTCTTCGGCGGCTGGGAAGAAGGCGTGA